>JAITAN010000004.1 GCA_031284105.1 Treponema sp.
TCGCTATTCAGATAGAGAACAAAGAGAAAAAGGGGCCGTGGGGGCCGCTGACGGACGCGCTGATACCCTAAGGAAGCGCGGATGTATTCATAAAGGGGGGGCGCTGTTTCCAAGCCTTGGGCCGCGTATAGGGTCCGGCCCGGCGCGCCCCCCCGGCTCCAGCCCCGCCCGCCCGTTTCACGGGCTTATGCGGGGCTTCCGCCACCCCCCAATCCGGCCGCATCATGTAATCCACGGTTCTCTATAGTAATAGAGAGCCGATTACCAGGCCGATGTAGCACCGATTATTAGGGCCTGTTCACACAACGCAAAAGTAATACAAATACACGCGAGATAGATACAAGCGGAAAAGATACGCGCCGGCTCGGCAATGGCAACATTGGGATCCGCGATAGAAACATTTGGGTCAAGGTATAGAAGCGTTTCATGAATTTCTAGGTTGCGGTTTCAAAATCCGGTATGTTGGAACCGCCTCCGTTATCTATACAAAAGCCGCTTTATTCAAGTAGAATAACCCATGAGCAAATTTTGGAACTCACGGACGCGGGAGCTTTCCCCTTATATACCGGGAGAACAGCCGCAAAACAGGCAATACATCAAACTCAACACAAACGAGAATCCGTATCCTCCTTCTCCCGCCGTGATCGAGGCGATTACGCGGGCTGCGAACGAACGGCTCAGACTCTACCCTGATCCGTCATGCACGGCATTGCGGGACGCGGTTGCAGAACGCCGGCGCGTCAAGCCGGAGCAGGTTTTCGCAGGTAACGGCTCTGATGAGGTGATCGCCTTTGCCTTTGCCGCTTTTTTTGAGGGAGCGTACCGCGCCGCGCCCATTCTATTCCCCAGTATTACGTACAGTTTTTATCCGGTCTACGCGCATCTTTGGGGCATTCCCTATGAGTGTCCGCGGGTACAAGAAGATTTTTCCATTAACCATACCGATTACCTCAAAGCGTGCGGCGGCGTGGTATTTCCGAATCCCAATGCCCCGACCGGTATGCTGATGCGGCCGGAGCACGTCCGCGCCATTGCACAATACCACGCGGGGCAAAGCCGGCGTCATCATGCCGTTGTCATCGTTGATGAGGCGTATATTGATTTTGCAGGGTATGCGGACGCCGTGCAGCACGCCGCACGGCAGACATCCGCTGTACATTATATAGAAGAATACCCGAATCTGCTTACGGTTCATACGCTTTCAAAATCAGCGTCCCTTGCAGGCTTACGACTCGGTTTTGCCATCGGCAATGAGGAACTCATCGAAGGGCTATGCCGGGTCCGCGATTCCTTCAATTCATATCCGGTTGACCGCCTTGCCCTTGCCGGCGGTATTGCGGCGATGAAGGACGCCGCGTACTACGAGGCAATAACGCGTACGGTGATTGCGACGCGAGAGCGGGTCTCCGCGGCGCTTGTTGAAAAAGGTTACGCGGTACTGCCTTCACGCGCGAATTTTTTATTTGTACGGCATCCGGCGATGAGCGGAAGCGAATTCTTTACGGTTCTACGCAATGCCGGCATACTGGTACGGCATTTTAACAAGGAGCGTATAGCGGATTTTCTTCGCGTCAGTATCGGTACCGATGCGGAGATGGACGCATTCTTAACGGTATGCGGATCTACATAAAATTATCCATAAATAGCGTAACGAAAAAGAAACGGTACGCGTCAGACGGGTACTCCGAAACGGTGAGGAAGTTTGACTACGTTTTACAGAGGAGGATATACCATGAAAACAATAACGGGAAGCGAGTTTGACGCTTATTGGAAGCGTCAGGCGGCGGTCCGCGAGGATGAGGGTGTACTTGACCGCGTACGGTGTATTATTGCGGATGTACGGCGGCGCGGGGATGAGGCGGTACGGGCTTTTACGGATCAATTTGACAAGAGTTCACCGGAACGATTTGAAGTTCCCCGCGAGGCGGTAGAGGCGGCGTATGAAAGGCTCCGAACAACCGATCCCGAGTTGATGGACGCCTTGAAAACCGCGCGAGATCATATCAACCGGTTTGCGCGGGAACAGAAAAAGCAGTTCTTTGATTTTGAATACGAGGTGTCTCCCGGGGTTATTGCAGGGCAACGGGTGATTCCGGTACAGAAAGCCGCAGTCTACGCGCCGGCCGGGCGGTTTCCGCTTATCTCTTCGGTGCTGATGGGCGTTATTCCGGCGCTTGCCGCGGGTGTGGAAGACGTTTTCGTAGTGTCGCCGCCCGTGCGGGATGGTCTGCCGGATTGGCGGATTCCGGCGGCCGTCTGTATAGCGGGGGAAGGCGTCCGTGTGTTTGCCATAGGCGGCGCGCAAGCCATAGCCGCGTTTGCCCTTGGCACGGAAACCGTTCCGCGTGTTGACGTCATTGCCGGTCCCGGTAACAAGTACGTGGCCGCTGCCAAACGGCTGTTGTTCGGGGAAGTCGGCATCGACTTTATCGCGGGACCCACGGATGTGCTTATCATTACGGACGCGTGCGCCGACGCGCCCGCGCACGCCGATACCGTTGCCGCGGATATGCTTGCCCAAGCAGAACACGATCCGGATGCCCGCGCCCGCGTCCTTACGCCGAATGAGGCTTCTGCCGAACGTATCGCACGGGCGCTTGAGAAACAGGTTGCCGTGCTGCCTACTGCGGAAACCGCGCGCTCATCCCTTGAGGCGGGCGGACTCATCATTACCTATGCGGATGAAGACGAGGCGGTACGTATAGCAAACGCCATTGCGCCCGAACACCTTGAGCTGCAATGCTGCGATGAAGCCAATACACGCCTTCTTCCGCGGCTGAAAAATTACGGCGCGCTCTTTATTGGAGAGAAAGCCGCCGAAGTACTCGGCGACTACAGCGGCGGCACCAACCACACCCTGCCCACCTCCGGCAGCGCCCGTTTTTCCGGCGGGCTTTCCGTGAGGCATTTTCTCAAAACCGTTACCACTCTGCGTTGCGGTAAAGGCGCCGGCTATATGCGGGCCATGAAAGCCGCGGAAACCATAGCCCGCGCCGAAGGGCTTGCGGGCCACGGCGAAAGCGCAAGGATTCGGCTGGTTTGACGCGGGCAGGCGTCCGGTGCGGAAACCGGAGGGTGTGCGGGATTTGTTTCCCCACATACGCAAAGATTTCAAGGAGAAATCTCCAATACCGCAGAGCAAGCTCTAAACTTGACCCATACCTTTCTCAAAACCATGATATAATGCCGTGAAAGTCTTTTTCTTTGGAGGGGAAAATGACGGGAGGAGGTACATTTAGCATGGCGGAAGGGTTGCCGCTGTGGATTTTAATGGAGAACGGCTTGAGAAGCGGTTCAGGAAGACTATGGAAACATTGCGGAGGAAAAAACTCTCCCTCTTGAGGAAAAAAGTTTTCCCGCGGAGGAAAAAACTTTCTCTCTTGAGGAAAAAAGTTTCCCTGCGGAGGAAAAAACTTTCCCTCTTGAGGAAAAAAGGGACTTGTAAAAATTTTTGTGTAAACGGCTATACTACAACAAGGAGCAAGTATGGCCTTTACAAAAGAACTTCCGGATGAAATCCTGAAGGACTACCACGGCCCGGCCGATTTTTAC
>JAITAN010000071.1 GCA_031284105.1 Treponema sp.
CTTGCCGCAGGCGCAATCGGCGCTCCGGTGTTTGCAGGCGGCGCGGGCGGCTTTGTTCACTTCATGGCGCCATCCGGAGGTTTTCTCTACGGGTACTTTCTGGCTGCGGTTGTCGCGGGCTTCATAGCGGGCAGCCCTCGCGCCGATCAGAAGATGCGGCTGTGGCGGCTCATCGTTGCGGCTATTGTTGGTATGCTGGTTATCTACATTCCCGGCGTTGTCCAGTTAAAAATCCTTTACGCCATGACATGGAAAACCGCTTTCTTCGCCGGCTGCGTACCGTTCCTCATCGGAGACGCAATCAAAACCGCCGCCGCCGTTATCATCGCTCCCCGGTTGCGCTCGATGATTGGAGACGTAACTCACTGACGGACATTCCGCTGCCGCATCACCTCATAAAAAAGCACGCCCGCAGCGACCGACACATTAAGCGAATCAATGCGCCCCTGTGAAGGAATAGCGATAAAGGCATCGCACTGTTCGCGGAGCAGACGGGAAATGCCGGAGCCTTCGCCGCCGAGTATGAGGGCGACGCGCCCCAAAAGGTTTGTGGCGTACGCGGCTTCGCCGCCCATATCAGCCCCATAAATCCAAAAACCTGTTTGTTTGAGGTTTTCAACCGCGCGCTGAAGATTGGCAACTTCGGCAACCGGTACCCACGCGTCCGCGCCCGCCGATGTTTTGGAAATGACTTCGGCGTGTTTGGCAATGCGGCGGTTTCTGGCGATCACAAGGTCAACGCCGAATTGATCGCAGGAACGGAGAATGGCCCCGTAATTGTGCGGGTCGGTGATTTCATCCAACACCCCAACCAGAACATCCGCGCGGTTTTCTTCGTTAATGCCGCCGATGAATTCCTCTAATGTAACGTCCTTGCCGGAACCATCGTTACTGTGTAGGGCAAGGCCCCGGTTGCCGGGTGCAAGGCGGTCAAGGTCAAACGTCCCAACACGCTCCACGCGCACTTTGTGGATATTTGCAAGCTCAAGCAGTTCCCGCATACGCGGTCCCGCCTTTGCAACCAGCAGAGGCCCCGTTGCCCTGCCGGACTTTATCTTTTCCTCAATGGCGTGAAAGCCGGTTAAATATATCATGCGCTTCCTTTTGTTGTGAATTGAATCGAGGTTAGTGTAACCGAAAAAGAGAAAATCTTCAAGCAGAGGGGATTATCCGCCCTTCATCACCGCTGTGCTTGATGATATTTTGCCATTCATACTAAACCCGCAAGGAAACGGATACTGTTATAAAATAGCCGCAGGAGTTACCCCTGAACGATTTCCTTTTCTTCACAGCCTTGGGAAAAGGCAGAAAGGGACCGCGCTTGAGTTAGTACTACGTTAAACGGGAAAGCGCGGATCGCGCCGGAGGGCCGGTCTCCGCGCGGGTATACGTCAAAGACCGCCTGCGCTTTCTTAGTATCCCAAAACCGGTAATACCCCACAATGTGTATAAATATTAGACCGATGGACAAGGCGGCGGCAGGCGCAACGATACATCGCCGCAGCCGGACTAGACAAAAAGCGTTCGGTCGGATATGATTAATACATGATATTTCCATTAAAAGAACTTATTGAATACAGGGACAACATGTACGAAATTACCGTCGCGGCCTCGCGGCGGGCGTATCAGCTTTCCATGCTCAAGGACGCGGCAATCGAAGAACACGAGGGTAAGGTTATATCGCTCGCGGCCCGTCAGATGTTTACTTCGCAAATAGGTTTTCGTCTGGAATAGGTCCGTGCCGTGCCGGAGCGCATAAACGTTCTTGTTCTCTTTGGCCCTACGGCCGGAGGGAAAACCCGTGTGCTGGAAGAGCTTTTTGCCGAAAACAGCGTATGTAGGGCTGAAATTGTGTCGGCGGATTCCATGCAGGTTTATAAAGGTATGGACATAGGGACCGCCAAGCCGTCCGTAGGTTTACAGGAACGGCTCCCCCACCACCTTATCGACATACGGATGCCTGATCAATGCTATAATGCCGGCGATTTTGTCGATTGCACGGATAAAGCGATAGCACGGATCGCCGGACGGAGCGCATTACCCGTTGTATCAGGCGGAACCGGCTTTTACCTCAAGAATTTTATCATGGGACTGCCCGAAGCCCCGCCTTCCGATGAGGGCGTGCGGAACGCTCTTAAAGCCGAAGCTCGCGAACGCGGGATAGAAACGCTTGCAAAGGAACTTGCCGCCTGCGATCCGGTGAGCGCCGCCCGTATCCATATCAACGATGAATACCGGCTTCTGCGCGCTCTGGAAGTGTTCCGTCTTACCGGCGCGCCGTTAAGTTCTTTCTCGATGAACGCCGGTACGCCGCGGGACAAATACCGCCTCCTGATACTTGCCCTTATGCGCCCCCGCGAAGACCTCTACCGGCGCATCAATGAACGCTGCTCCCTCATGTTCAAAGACGGGCTTGCTGATGAAGTCCGCTCTCTGGTATCGTCCGGCTACGGACCTGCGGTTCCGGGCATGAGAGCCATAGGTTACCGCGAATTTTTTGACGAACACGGCGCGATACGAACCGACACCGGCGCGGTTGAGGCGCTTGTGGCGCAGCACAGCCGGAATTACGCCAAACGGCAAATGACGTACTTTGCGTCTATTCCCAATACGGTTTGGATACGTACAGATGAAGAAACATCGATTGAGCATATACAGGCGCTGCTGGACGCATGGCGCAATAACCGGCGTCCGGCGCGCTCGTAGTTCACCTCATCTTCAGCACGGATGCGTCGTACCCCTCCGGCGGGATGAATCCCAGCAGATCGATGCAAGTCGCCGCGATGGAGCTGATGCCGAGACCTTCGTTGAGGCGCGTATTGTCATATTCGCCCCGGTAGTCCGGGTCGTATACGATACACGGCACCGGATTCAGGCTGTGGCTTGTCTTAGCTTTAGGCGTACCGTCCGCCTTGCGGACAACCGCGCCGCTTTTCTTGTCATGCTCGAACATGTCGTCGCTGTTGCCGTGATCCGCCGTGATAACCATGGCTGCGCCCGCTTCCTCCACGGCCTTTATGAGCCTGCCGAGCTGTATATCCATGCTTTCCATTGAGCAGATAACCGCCTGATACACGCCGGTGTGTCCCACCATGTCGCCGTTAGGGAAATTAAGCCGAATAAAATCGTACTTCCCGCTGGTGATAGCCTCAAGTACGCGATCGGTAATATCCGCGCATTTCATCCACGGGCGCTGTTCAAACGGCACCACATCGCTTTTAATTTCAACATAGTCTTCGAGTTTTTCATCGAATTTTCCCGTGCGGTTGCCGTTGAAGAAATAGGTAACGTGTCCGTATTTTTGGGTCTCGGAAATGGCAAGGGTACGCACGCCGGAAGCTGCCAGATATTCCCCCAGCGTGCGGTCAATGGACGGCGGGCTTACCAGATAGCGTTTTGGTACGTGTGTGTCGCCGTCATATTCCATCATGCCTGCGTAACAGACCTTGGGACGGCGGCCCCGATCAAAATGGATAAACTGTTCTTCCTCAAACGCCGCGGTAATTTCAAGCGCGCGGTCCCCCCGAAAGTTGAAATACACAACGGAATCCCCATCTTCTATCGCGCCTATTGGTGTTCCATCTTCCGCGATAACAAATTCTTTGAGGTCTTGATCGATAATGCCGGGTATTTCCGCACGGTAGGTTTCAACCGCTTCTCGTGCGCTCTTGAACTGACGCGCCGCACCGTGAACATGAGTTTCCCAGCCGCGGTGAACCATGTTCCAATCCGCGCCGTACCTGTCCATGGTGATCCACATGCGTCCGCCGCCCGAAGCGATTTTCGCATCAAAACCGGAGGAACCTTCGGTTTCTTTCGTGATCACATCTTGCAAGAAGGCTTCAAACGGATCGATATACTCAAGCGCGCTGGTCTCGCCGACATCGCGTCCGTCAAAAAGTACGTGAACCCGCACCTTTTTAACGCCGTCTTTTTTCGCTTGAACGATCATGGCCTTGAGATGATCGAGGTGGCTGTGTACATTCCCGTCCGAGAAAAGGCCGATAAAATGCAGGGCGCCGCCGTCGGCTGCGGTACCGGTAACGTCCTTCCACGCCTTTCCCTGAAACATGGCGCCGGTCTGGATGGAAGCGGACGCCAGCGCCGCACCCTGTTTGAAGACGCGGCCGCAGCCCATCGCATTATGTCCGACCTCACTGTTCCCCATATCGTCATCGGAAGGAAGCCCCACGGCTTTTCCATGCGCTTTTAAGCGGGTATTCGGCGCTTTCGCTTTTACCGCACTCAGGTGATCCGTTTTGGCGTCCACAACAGCGTCTCCTTCTTTGTATTTGCCATACCCTACGCCATCCATGATGACGAGAATAACAGGACCCTTCCGTCCTTTCCATGCGGGATTTTTCTTCAATGCTTCCATAAAATCGCTCCTTTGCAATTAGCTGTGAACCGGTTCCAACGTTCAAAGAACGCGTTCAAAGAACGCCGCATTTTGATACATGTCGAACCTGTCTCATGAGGGGAGTATACTGGAAAAAAGAGTTTTAGGAAAGATACGGTAGGGACGGCTTTTTCAGATTGAATTTTGTTTGAATTTTGTTTTTCGTTCTTGGAAAAAGAGACTTGTACAAATTTTCCGTATTGATTATAATAGATTCATGTTTTTATTGACAACGGCAAGCGTAGAGACAGGAAGCACCGATCACCGATCACATTATAATGTAAGTAAAAGAAAGAATGTCAACCCTCTAACGCCCAAATTCCCGCTTTTTATCAATTTTTTCTATTTTTTTATAGAGACAAACCGAAGGTCTGTCCTGCCGTCTCAAAGGGGCTCCCCGCCGAGTTAAAGGGGATCCCCGCCAAGCCAAAGGGGCAGCCCGTTACGTCAAAGGGGCAGCCCGCCGCCTCAAAGGGGAACCCCGCCGCCTTAAAGGGGAACCCCGCCGCCTTAAAGGGGAAGCCCGTCACGCCAAAGGGGAACCCCGCCGTCTCAAAGGGGAAGCCCTACGAGTCAAAGGGGAGGCCCGCCAAGCCGGAGGGAAAGCCCGCAAAAGAGAGGAGAAAAGACGATGTCAACACATAAAGACAAGTTTCCCCAAACCCGCGCCGAACCATTTTTAATGGAGAAAAGCCGGGCAACTACCCCGACCGTTTCAAGACGTTGCCGGCAAAAACGGCGGCGGGACGCCAAGAAACGTTATGTTCCGGCTCGGCCATTGATTGGCGCAAGACCCCTGTTGGCAATCATCGTTCCCTGCTACAACGAACAGGAAGCGCTGCCGGAAACCGCCAAACAACTCCTTGAAAAGGTAAGCCGCCTCATTTCCAAAAAGGAAATTGCGCCGGAATCAAAAATCGTGTTTGTTGACGACGGCTCAACCGACGGCACGTGGAACCTCATCGAAACATACGCCGATGAGAACCCGGGCAATTTCGCCGGCATAAAACTTTCCGGAAACAGGGGGCATCAGAACGCGCTTTTGTGCGGACTGCTTGCGATAAAAGACGCCGTTGATGTAAGTATTTCAATAGACGCCGATTTGCAGGATGACATTGACGCTATTGATGAAATGCTGGAAAAGCACCGGGCCGGATGTGAAATTGTGTACGGCGTACGGTCAAGCCGCAAAAAAGACCGTTTTTTCAAGCGGGCGACCGCGCAGGGCTTTTACCGGCTTATGCATTTTCTGGGCGCGGATATTGTATACAATCACGCTGATTTCAGGCTTATGGGAAAGAATGCGCTCCGCTCTCTTGCGGATTACGGTGAAGTCAATCTGTTTTTACGCGGTATCGTTCCGCTTTTGGGCTATAAAACCGGCGTTGTGTATTACGAGCGCAAGGAGCGTTTTGCCGGAGAAAGTAAATACCCTTTGCAGAAAATGCTGAAATTTGCCTTTGAAGGCATTACCTCGTTTTCGGTAAAACCGGTACGCTTCATTACCGGATTGGGCGTTGGTATTTTTTTCATGAGTCTTGTGATGATCGCATATACGGTTATACAGGACATTCGTGGAAACACCGTCTCCGGCTGGTCAAGCACGATAAGTTCGCTGTGGTGTATCGGCGGTTTAATCCTGTTATCCATAGGCGTTGTGGGTGAATATATCGGGAAGATTTATCTTGAAACAAAACGCCGCCCGCGTTTTAACATAGAAAAAATAGTGTTTGAGGCCGGCAATGCGGATCATTGATAAAACGTTTGTCCGGTTTATTATCGTTGGCATCATCAATACCGGCATAGGCGCGGGGCTCATGTTCATCCTGTATAACCTGTTCAACGTTGATTATTGGTCGGCCTCCGCCGCAAACTATATTGTAGGCAGTATCGTAAGTTTTTTTCTCAATAAATATTTCACCTTTGCGGTAAAAGAATGGAACTTGTTCATGGTCTGCGCGTTTATCGTGAATATCGCTGTTTCCTATTTTATAGCCTATGGGCTGGCAAAACCGGCGATGCATTATCTTTTGCGGCATAGTCCGCTTAAAATCCGCGAAAATGCGGCCCTGTTTGCCGGAATGTGTCTGTTTACTGGATTAAATTATTTGGGACAACGGATTGTTGATTTCAGAAAATCAATAGATCAAGGAGGAAGAAATGACTCACAGTCATAGGGTCCCGGGTTACGCGGCAAAAGCCGCGGCAAAACGTATGCTTATTACCGTATTACCCGTTGCGCTGCCGGTAATCGTTTTCTTTTTGTTTAACGCGCTCACGCCCTTCTGGTGGGACGGTTTTGTTATGGCCTGTTTCTTTGGGGGCTGGTACGATCCGCACACACGGCTTTTGGAGCGTTTTAATGATGTTGTTCTATCCACATTCAATATATATAAAACGTGGCACGGGAGAACATTCGCCGATTTTTTCAATTTTCTTTTTATGTTCTTTAAGGACAAAACCCTATTCAACATTTGTAATACGGTTGTTTATGCGCTCTGCACTTTCCTGATGTGTTTTCATGTTGCCGGCTCCGTAAAGAACATACGCCCGCCGCTTTTTCTTTGCGTTACGATACTCTTGTGGCTGTTTTTGCCGCAATGGGGGCAGAATTTGCTCTGGCTCACGGGCAGTTGTAACTATTTGTGGACCACGACTGCTATCCTTGCCTTTTTGATTCCGTTCAGAAAACATGCGGACAACCCCGTTTACACGCCACATTCCGCGATTTCGATGCTCTGGCTGTTCATGGGCCTGCTGTCCGGCTGGAGCATGGAGAATTCGGCGAGCGGGCTTTTCGTTCTTTTGATTGCGTATTTTATCGCAAAAGCGGCAAAAAAAGAACGCGTATGTTTTTTTGAAATGACGGGAGCCGCCGGATTTACGGCGGGTTTTTTTATGCTGCTCCGCGCGAGGCATAACCCATTCCCCGGTTTCTGGGGCATGGTAAAAAACGCCGTTCAAGTCTTTTCCGAGTTTTTGCGGACGGACTGGCTCCTGCTCGGACTGATTATTCTTTTGGGCATAAAACTGGTTGTATTCAGAAAACGAAGAATAGCAAACGCGGTGTACGGTTATGGCATCGCCGCCATGTCATCCGTTGCCGCGATGGTTTTGCCGGGCTATTTCGGCGGGCGTTCCTGTTTTATAACGCAAGTTTTCCTCATAATAGGGGCGCTGTCCCTCTGTCTTGAAATGCTTCAATATGTGCCAAAAAAATATATGTTATATTCCTGTTCGCTCGTTTTATTATTGTTCTTGCCGTCTTTTTACGAGGGAACAAAAAGTATCGTGGAAAGCTATTTTTTGTCCGCTGCGCGGGAACGCTATATTCTCTCGGAAAAAGAAAATGGAAATACGCATATCAGGGTGAAATCCCCGATTGTAGTGGATGATCCTCACTCGGGGCTGTATGGCGGCATCGATATTTTATCCGATCCCAATAACAGGGAATATATTACGCATAACAGCGCGAAAGTTACGTGGTATGGCATCAATTCGCTGGACGGGATTAGCGCAAATAATACCGGGGGTTCATCTAGCTTAACTGCAACGATAAAGTATTATATTCAGCGCAGAAAAAGAGGAAACTTAAAGACGGAGGATTTGTTCAAAATGATTTATGAACATTGGTAGAACCGCAAGGGAGCTTTGCCGGACGGAGCGTTTATAGGGTAATTTTGCCGGAAAAAGTTTGGATGAGGCCAAAAAAGTTTTTAAGATAAACTACAAAGTAAGATGGAGTGGACAAAGACAATACGGTTGAGCTTGAAGATGGCGCGTATTTGCGGCTTTTGCTGCCGGCGAGTCAATATATTCGTCCAAAATCATCGGCTTTTCGCTTTTACAAGCCCTCCGGTAGCTTGAAGTGAACTCCTCGGTAAGTTTGTGTTTCTCTGCCGAGGTAAACCCATTTTTTCCGCCAAAATCATTCTGGAAAGTAGTATGGCCCCGTGGTTAGATTTTAACGTGGCGCAATTCGCCTCCTTTACACGTTTCTCAAAGTTACTTATACTTATGTCATGCGCTTTGAAATAGACGAAAAAGACATCTCTGTTTCTATTGTTTCCCGCTTTCTTCGGTATGTTCAGGTGTGGACAACGAGTTGCCGGCATGTTGAAAAAAC
>JAITAN010000125.1 GCA_031284105.1 Treponema sp.
GGAAGCCGGTCATGTGTGCGATGCGCTTATGACGGCCCGCACGAACCGCAAGCCGAAGAGCGGCATCCTCTTTCATTCGGACCGGGGAGTACGGTATTGCGGTAAAGAATTTCGAGACGCGCCGGCGGCGTGGCATCCGCAGGTCGGGCGGAGTATGAGCCGGAAAGGGAACCGTCGGGACAATGCCCGTGCGGAGAGTTTTTTTAAGACGTTAAAAGCGGAAGCGGATAAGGCGGAAGGGAGACACTCAAAAGAGGAGGTGAGGGTAGCGGTATGTGAGTATATGGAACCGTATTATAATAAGCGCCGTAGACCTTCGGCGCTCGGCTATGCCATACCGATAGCATTAACACATTACGGCACCGCTTAACCTACTGTCCATCATATCGGGGGAAGTCCATAACGTATCTGAAGACCAACAACGGGCGGCCGTATGTAGCGGTGATACCGGATTTATGGGATCGTAGCGTGATAGGATGGGCATTTTCGGAAGACATGGAAGCCGGTCATGTATGCGATGCGCTTATGACGGCCCGCACGAACCGCAAGCCGAAAAGCGGTCTCCTCTTTCATTCGGATCGGGGAGTACGGTATTGCGGTAAAGAATTTCGAGACGCGCCGGCGGCGTGGTGTCCGCAGGTCGGACGGAGTATGGGCCGGAAAGGGAACCGTCGGGACAATGCCCGTGCGGAGCGTTTTTTTAAGACGTTAAAAGCGGAAGCGAATCAGGCGGAAGGGAGACAGACGAAAGAAGAGGTGAGGGTAGAGATATTTGAGTATATAGAACCGTATTATAATAAGCGGCGTAGACATTCGGCGTTCGGCTATGCCATACCGATAGCATTAACACATTACGGCATCGCTTAACCTACCGTCCGTCACATCGGGAGAAGTCCACAGCTTATGCCGGAGGTCTGTCCTCTACATTTGGAGGTCTGACCTATGCCGGAGGGAACCCGCGTGGTTTATCGGCCGACAGCGCTCATGTCTCAATAGAATAAAAAAAATAAAAACGCCCGCGGTTCGCAGCGGGCGCATACACGGAAAAGCCGCCTCTTAAAAAGAGAGCGCGGTTTATTTTGCATCGTTAAGACGTAATCACGTCTTATACGTCCTTTGGTCTCTTATCATGGACGCGCTTTGCTTTGCCTTCGAAGATGGGAAGACTCCCGCGTTCATGGAGTTCCACTTTTGGGTTTATGGTGATGGACGCCTGCAAGGTTTTGCGTATTCTTTCCTTGAGCGCATTGAGGACTCTCGAATCATCCGTGAAGACGGCGGGACCTACTTCGGTCTGCACCGTCAGCCGGTCCAAAGCGCCTTCTTTCTCCACCACAATCAGGTAATTATTTCCAACTTCTTTCATGGACATGATGACTTCTTCGATCTGACTTGGGAAAAGGTT
Organism: Treponema sp.; assembly: GCA_031284105.1. Classification (GTDB taxonomy): domain Bacteria; phylum Spirochaetota; class Spirochaetia; order Treponematales; family Breznakiellaceae; genus JAIRKH01. The sequence continues at coordinate 1,406 of JAITAN010000125.1, forward strand.
CACCCCATTGATGATAAGCATATCATCCGTGCGTCCCTTTATGCGGTAAAGCCGCCGGTGCGTTCTGCCGCACGCGCACGGTCCGTTGTAGAAACCGCTCAAGTCCCGCGTACGGTAACGCAGAATCGGCGTAGCCTCTCGGCACAGACACGTAAGCACAAGCTCGCCGGGACCTCCTTCCCGCACCGGCTCCAGCGTTTCAGGGTTAATGATTTCCCCAATGTACCCGTCTTCCCACAGGTGAAGCCCATTTTTGCATTGGCACTCAAACGCAACGCCCGGACCGTTCATTTCGGAAAGCCCATAGGAATTGTACACATCAATAGCGAGCAGTTCTTCAATGCGCTTCCTCGTATCTTCAGAATACGGCTCCGCGCCCGCAAACGCCTTTCTGAGCTTGAGATTTTCCCGCGTAACGCCTTCTTCCCTCATCTTGGCTTCAACATGGAGAAGAAAACTCGGCGTGGCGTGTACCACCGTTGTCCCAAAGTCCTGCATAAGCCGGAATTGCCGCGTGGTATTGCCCGCGCCGGACGGAATCACCAGCATACCGATTTCCTCGCCGCCGGCATGAAAGCCGAGTCCGCCCGTGAAAAGCCCATAGGTAATCATATTCTGAAACACATCGGTCCTATTACAGCCGGTCGCGTAAATGGAACGCGCTACAAAACCGGTCCAACGCATTAAGTCTTCTTTATTGAAATAAATGGTTGTGGGCGCGCCGGTTGTTCCGCTGCTTGCATGGAGACGGACGACTTGCTCTTTCGGAATACTCAAAAAACCGTAGGGGAATCCCTCCCGCAAATCGTGTTTCGTGGTAAACGGAATACGACGCAAATCATCAAGCGTCTTGATACGCTCCGGCGAATCGATGCCCGCCTCTTTCAGCCGCTTTGCGTAAAACGGCGTCCGAAGCGCGTGTCGTACCGCGCATCTCAATTTTTCAAGCTGCCACGCTTCAAGTCCGCGCCGGCTTATGGTTTCCATGCCGGGGTTCCAGTATTGATACGTCATAGCGCCGCATCCTTGCCCAGCTTGAACGCCTTTTTATTCGCTTCAAGGGCCGTGGCTCCTTTGGCCGCAAACATATCCGCGATGGCGGCCTCAAGCGCGTCATCCGGCAACGGCAGGAACGAAGCCGCCGCGCCCGCCATGACCACATTTGCCGCCTTGGGTAAGCCTGCGTCTTTTGCAAGGCGCTCCGCGCCGATGATGCGGTATTTCGGAAAACGCCGTATGATTGCCCGAATAGTCTCAATCTCAGGATAATCGTTTATATTCATGAAGGGTTCCTCCGCGGTTACCAGCGCCCCATCCGGTGCAAGCCATGCGGCATACCGAAGACTTTCCAGCGGTTCCATGGAAATAATGAGGTCCCCCGCGCCCTGAGGCACAAGGTCGCTTGCAATATCGGCATCAGCAATACGAAGATGAGCAAGAACCGCGCCGCCCCTTTGCGCCATGCCATGCACTTCGGACTGCCGAACCGACAATCCCATTTTTACCGCAGCTTTTGCGATGATAGCGGCTATGGAAAGCGTTCCCTGCCCTCCAACTCCCGCAAGTATAATATCTTTTTTCATCGCCTCATTATAGCGGTATTTTAGTTAAAAGACAAGCGTTCATATACGACCCACGCGGATTTTCGGTAGTATTCTTTCAGATATTGCAATGCGCGCTAATTGATACAGGTACGTTTGCAGGGATAGTGATCCTGTACACATCCTCAACCCCATCCACCAAGATGCCGCCCATGCCGAGTTCCAGCGGTACCGCAATATCTACATCGAACCGGTCGCCTACTGAGACGCACTCGCGAAACTCCGCCCCCAGCAGCTCGGCAGCCTTTCTGAAGGGTGCTTCGCTTGGTTTGGATGCAAGACAGGTATCAAGCCCTATACATACGCCGAATATTCCCTCGACGTCCAAAGCGGCGAGGGTTTTACGCGCGACCAAGACCGGATTATTGGTAACAAGGGCAAGCTTCAAGTCCAAATCTTTGAAACGTTTAAGCGTTTCTCGTAACGCGGGATTTGGTGAAAGATAGTCCGCAGGCGAGTAAAGCTCTTCACGCCATTTCACGCTTTCTTCTATGCTTATCCCAAAAGCGAGGAAGACATGAGCGAGGCTGGTTTTTCGCCCGTTATGGGCGTCCGCCCAGCGTTTGCGGTAGCCCGCGATTTCCCGCTGCATCTCGCCAAAGGTTTTTCCCTGCACGCGGGCAAGCTTTTTCACCGCGCAATCAATCTGAAGCTGCGCGTAGTAAGGATTCGTATAAAGCGTGCCGTCCATATCAAAGATCAGCGCGGAAATTTTTTGTGGTAAAGAATAGCATTTCACCGGTATACCTTGTTGGTTGCAGGAGCCGGACGGCTCCTGCCGCCCATGTGATTCTACCATTACCTTCCGGCAGTGTCTATACTATGGCAAAACGTCAATTTTGAATCCGCAATTTCCATTTTTGGTATTGACAACAAAAGCGGATTATAGTATTATAGTACAAGAAAGTAATCATTTTTGAAGGAGTAATAAAGTGACTGCATATCTTATTTTTATATTTCTGGAAAATAGCCCCCCCCCCCCCCGAATGTCTAAGTAGCTCAAAAAGGCGTGCGCCGTATCGGCTTGTTTTTTTCCCTATTATGTACATCCGCATACCGATAAAAGCGGAACAAATAGAGCGAACCGCGGATATCGCGGTGGATGCCGGTCCCGTTCCTTTCCCGCGTTTGAAAAAACGCTCGTTATAAGGAGAAGATGGGTATGACAATAGCGATGTTTACAGATGCCTACTGGCCCCGTATCAATGGAGTTACCGTATCGATAGACGCTTATTCACATGCGCTCATGCGTGCGGGACATACAGTCGTCATTGTGTGTTCTTCGTATCCTGAAACGATGCACATTAAAAGCATATCGGTTTATGAAGAAGCGGAAACTAGAAAACCCGTAGTCATTCAAGTGCCTTCTTTACCGTGCGCGCTCTCAAATGAGGACAGGATTGCCCAAATTCATAAAATGGTTTGGATTTCAAGACAAGTGGAATCATACCGCCCCGATATAATCCACATTCACTCGGAATTTGTCATTGCCGAATTTGGGTATCAATATGCGAAACGCCATAATATACCGGTAGTTCATACCTTTCATACGCTTTGGGAAGAGTACATTGGAAATTATCTTCCTGTTTTTCCGGTTCCTCTGCTTAAATTCATCGCGCGGCGCATCCTTACATTCGCCCTAAAACGAGCCGATGTTATTATTGTTCCTACCGTTCAAGTTGAAGAAGTACTAAAAAAATATAAATTAAAAAATGAACTTTGTTTGTTGCCGACCGGCATAGAACCGGACTATTTTAACCATAATGAACTACAGATCGCCGAGTTCAGGGGAATAATGGAGCGGATGTACCCTCCGCTTCGGGACAAGCGGATATTGTTATTTGCCGGACGGGTAACGAAAGAAAAAAATATAGACTTTTTATTGAGAATCCTGCCTGTGGTAATTGAAAAACATCCTGAAGCGGTACTCCTGATTGTCGGTAATGGACCGCATTTGTCCGAATTGCAGAAAGAATGTGAACGGCTTAACCTTAAAGACCACTGCGTTTTTGCAGGGTATCTTGAACGCAAAGACTTGGCGTTAACCTACGCCATATCAGATGTGTTTGTATTTCCGTCTTTAACCGAAACTCAGGGGCTGGTTACCATTGAGTCCATGTGCGCCGGTACTCCGGTGGTAGCGATTGGTTCAATGGGGACCGTCATGGTAATGGACGGGGATAACGGCGGCTTCATGGTTCAACACGATGAGCATGAATTCACTATGCGCGTTTTGGATTTGTTGGAAGATTCCGAGTTGTACAAGCGTAAGGTATCGGAGGCAAGGTTACATGCACAACATTGGCTGATTGACAATTTGACCATTAAACTTTTGCAAATATATGAAAAAACTATGAAACGGAATGAAGCATAAATACCGCATATCCGTTTAACAAAGCGGATCGGGGGCATCGGCTGGTCCGCCTACGGTTCTCACGCTTCCTCCATCCTCCTGCGGCCGCGCGGGAACGGCGTAGAATTCTACGGAATCTTCAGAGAATACCGCTCATGCCGGAGAGACGCTTATTGTAAACAAGGAACGCCGCTTTTCATGGCCGCGTTACAATTCTATTGACAAAAAAGATCAATCCAATGTATTATTTTTCATAACGGAGGTCGGTATGTTCAGTGTAGATGAAGAAAAAGATAAATTGACCCGGAAATTATCGGAGCAATATTCGCAAAATATAATAAATATAGATGAATATGAACGAATGTTGGAATATATAAATAAAATAGAAACGGGAAGGGAAGTAAGCGTCATAAGAAAAATAATAGAGGAAAATACTATTGAACACACATTGACGGAAGGCGAAAGCAATCAAATAACAATACCAAAAGTAAATGAAATATCGATGTTTTCATGGAGAACGTCAAACCTAAAACCGGTAAATGGGAATGGCGGAAAATATGTTAGCGTATTTGGAGCCAATAGGGTAATTGTAGATGATTTACCGAAAGGAAGAACGATAATAAATGTCAGTTCAATATTTGGTTTAATCGAAATAGTTGTGTCAAAAAATGTAAAGATAATAAATAAAACGGTGCCGGTATTTTCGGGAATATTTACACCCAATGAAATACATAAGGAAGATGAAGACTTACCGGAATTGTATATTACCGGGAAGGCTGTTTTTGGAAATATAACAGTAAAAGCAATAGAAGAGCTGCATAAAAATATGAAATAATGGGGTAAAGTTTCTGTGAGAGGCAAAAATGGCTAATAATATAGAAATAGAACAGGAAAAAGAAAGATTAACCGGTATACTTTCTACACAATACTCGCATAACCTCATCGCAATAGATGAATATGAAAGACTACTGGATTTTGTTAATAAAACGGAAACAAAAAAAGAAATTGAATATATTAAGAAAATTATTGATACAAATGAAACATACGCATTAAGGGCTACGCATCTTACCGGTTTGACTAAAACTGAAAACAAACTACCGGCCGAAAATCTACAAGGCTGCAATATGCCGGTCGTGTTTAAAAACAAATTATCAAGAAAACGGGATGTTAAGACAATCAAGATCATAGGAGGAACGTATGAACTGAGGCTGCATGATATAGATTTTCCTAATAATTGGTTGACATTAAAATTGAAAATAATAAATGGAGAGGTAATCATTTATATTCCATATAATGCCTCGGTGGAAAATAACGTACGCTTTTACGGCGGCGATACATTTATGAATAAACCGGTAGATGTTAGCAATGATGACATTAAGAACAAATTGGTACTTGTTGGAACAGTTATGAGCGGGAATGTGTATATTGTTTATGAAAAATAATATCAAAATAATGGGTACGGCGCATTCAGCCGAAACGTTATACGAATTGAAAAATATTAAAATTAGCATATTAGCATTATTCAAACAATGAAGAAGAAACCGGGTTTTCGGAGATTGCCTTGTTAATCGATAATATTCTTGATTCGGCAATAAGTTATAATGGAAGTGATGTAAAACGTATCAATCATCTACTCAAAGTATTTTCATTTGCGCATCATATTGGAATTATGGAACAATGTGATGCAGAAATACAGACGATTATAGACATTTCCGCATTACTCCATGATATTGGTATTCATGAGGCGGAACGGAAGCATAATTCAAGCGCTGGAAATTGGCAGGAAATTGAAGGACCTCCTGTTGCCCAAGAACTTTTGAAAGGTTTTCATTTAGATGATGCCATTAAAGAACGAATATTATTTCTTATTGGTCATCATCATCACTACAAAATTATTGATGATATTGATTTTCAAATATTAGTTGAAGCCGACTTTTTGGTAAATATTTTTGAAGATGAAATGGATGAACATTCAATAGAAAACATCAAAGAAAAGATATTCAAAACTAAAACCGGAATTCAATTACTGGAAAAATTATACATAAATAAAAAATCCCCGCCATAGGGGGCGCAAGCAAGTTTGCGGCGTGGTATGTACGATTGCTCTTTGAAATCTTTGTGTGGGAGGATTTGTTCCCCCGCGCCCCCGGTGTTTCACCCCAAGGGGCGGGGTATTAAACCAATACGGCGCATCGCCCGTTAGCCGGAGCGCGCGGCGAGCCGCTCTCTGTTGCCGCTACAGGGACTCCGCCGGAGACAAATATCCGGCTAATGTGGAGAACAACTGTTCTATGTCTATGGGTTTGGCGATATGCCCGTTCATGCCCGCGGCAAGACAGTCGCGGACGTCTTCCTTAAATGCGTTGGCGGTCATGGCGATAATCGGACAAATCGCGGCATTGGGCTTCCCCATGCCGCGTATCGCGCGGGTCGCGTCAAACCCGTCCATAACCGGCATCTGTATGTCCATAAGCACAACGTCATAGTCCTGTTCCCCGAACATCTCTACCGCCCGCTTCCCATTCTCGGCGCACTCTATCGTGATCCCCGTTTCTTCCAAAATACCCATAACAACTTCGCGGTTTACCTCCACATCTTCCGCCAGCAGCAGCCTTTTGCCGCTCCAGCCATAAGACGGCAGCTCGTTCTCATCCCTTCCCGCGCTCCCCTGCTCATATCCCATTAAGGTGATAATCGTGTTGTAGAGAGTGGAAGGCAGTATCGGCTTGGGCAGAAAATGGGTAAGTCCTATGGAACCGAGCGCGGAACTGACTTCGTTCTGATCCGCCGCGGAAATCATTACGATAACAGGATTGCCGCATATACTGTGCTGTATCTCCCGGGCGGTCTCGCATCCGTCCATACCCGGCATCTTCCAGTCCAGAAACACCAAGTCGTACGGATTACCCTCCCGTTTACGCGTTTTCGCCATATCTACCGCTTCAACGCCGCTGCCGGCTCTGTCGCAGGCAAGCGAAAAGCTCTCCAGTATACTCTCGACATAGTCAAGCGTTTCCACATCGTCGTCAACAACCATGATACGCAGCGTGCGGCGCAGCCCCTTGGGTAGTTTGTCGGCGCGGCAGACTTTGCCCCACCGTATGACAATCTCAAACACGAACCTTGATCCGCCGCCCGGATTATCCTCCACCCAAATATCCCCGCCCATGAGGGTTACTATGCTCTTGCTTATGGAAAGCCCAAGCCCCGTACCGCCGTATTTGTGAGTGGTACTGCTTTCGGCCTGTTCAAATAAACGGAATAACCGCGACTTCTGCTCTTTGGTTATGCCGATACCGGTGTCGACGACTTCAACATGCAATCGCGCCGAGTCGGTGTTTATGGGACTCTGGCGTACCAAGAGGGATATTTTACCGCAATCGGGCGTAAACTTAACCGCATTGGTGAGCAGGTTTATCAACACCTGAGAGAGGCGTAATTCATCGCTTATAACCGCGCGGGTAAATACATTTTCTATGTTTACATGAAACGTTTGTCCCTTTTCGTCCATTTTTACCTGAACGACGTTGACAACGTGCCGTATCATATCTTCAAACTCGAACTCTTCTCTGAGTATCTCAAGTTTATTCGCCTCAATTTTGCTCATGTCAAGCACATCGTTGATAATGCCCAAAAGCTGGCGTGAAGAGTTTTCGATTTGTTTCAGGCAGTACTGAACGCGCTTCATCTCCGCTGCTTTTTGGGCAAGGGTAGTCATACCGATAATGGCGTTCATAGGCGTGCGTATTTCGTGGCTCATGCGGGAGAGAAAATCGGTTTTCGCCTGTGTGCCGGCAATAGCCGCCCGGTTTGCTTCGAGTAAGTCTTCGGTCATGGACGCGCGAAGTATGGCGGAGGCGATGAGTATGGCCGCTGATTGGAGCAGATCTTCTTCCGCCTTGATGAAGGGTCTGTCCTCGTTAAAACGCGAAAGTCCGACCGCCCCCCAGAACACGTCCTTGACAAAGAGAGGGATAATGAGGGCTACTTTCACATCGGCAGACGTGCGCGGAACGGCAGCCGGATCCTTGTAGAGTTCGCTTGCGTGGATGTTGATCACCTTCCCCTTGGCAAGGGTATCGCGCCATGCCGGTATAAAAATGTCGTAGGGCAGGTCGACCGGCGGATCGGGCGTTTCCAAGGTTGTCCAATCGGCGATACACGAACAGCACAGTACGCCGTCTATCTCATGGTTTTTCACTATATAGGCGATGTCAACATCCGCACCCATGCCAAGCCCGGTAATCGTATCCTGCAAGACCGCGGAAATATCCTTATCGGAAGACATGAGTATGACCGACATTCTATTGAGGGTGCTCAACAGCCTGTCCCGATCGGTGAGCGCTCTGATCATTTCATGCTGTTTAGTCAGGTCCACGAAGTAAATCATAATAGCGAAACTATCCATGTAGTCTACTTTCTTCATTGCAACGCTGATAGGGCAAGGCTTACCGTTTAAGACAAGCGCCGTTTCAAACTCATGCGACCCGTCGCGAACCGCGGACGCGAGCCTCTCTGAGAACGGGATGGACCGGGCGCCGTTCGGCTGGCGCGCGGGGATTGCGGCTGTGATAAGCGGTATGAAATCGCGTCTGAAATCCTCCACGCTCTTAAATCCGAAGAATGTAAGGGTGGCGGGGTTGCAGTCAAGCACACGAAAGGCGCCGTCAAACATGATGCACATGTGCGGATTATTCTTGAACATAGATTTGAGTGTTTCTCCGGCCCGCTCAATATCCGCCATAAGCCGCTCACGGTGGCTGATAGTTTCCTCAAGCGCGGAGCGCAACGCTGATTCGGCGCGGACATTTTTGTCAATATTGCGCGTGCTTCCTATCAGTTTTACCGGTTTGCCGAAGTCATCGCGTTCTACGATTGTCGCGTGCACTATGACCCAGACGTACTGATGGTCAAGACCCATCATACGGTGAATATACTCGAAACTGCCCTCATTTCTTTTAAGGTATTCCTCCAGATTTTGCCGGTACGGAATGCGTTCATCAGGATGTATAAGCCGGAGGAAAGCCTCGCCCGATTTCCCTTCAAGCGGATTCGGCTTATCGCTATTCGTTAAACTGTACCGTTGCCGAAAGGTTAGGCGATTTACCGCTATGTCCCACTCCCAGCTCACAACTCCCGTCACATCCTCAAGCGAGATATGGTAGCGGCATTCGTCCTCAAGGCGTTTTTCGCGCATTTTTGCCGCCGTGTTGTCGCGCATCATACCCGTTAATCGTGTCGGACGCCCGCTTGAATCGTGTTCCGTGATGCCGACCGTTTCGCGTATCTGCGCCCACGACCCGTTTGCGCGTTTCATGCGGAAATCAATATAGGGGGCGTTCTTGGCCTCGCCGCGCAGGAAGGCGTCGAATTCCGCCTTGACATACGCCGCGTCGTCAGGATGTATGCGCTCAAGCCGGAATCCTATACGCGGCTCAAAAACGCCGGGCGGCATATTCACAATGGCAAGCCATTCGTCGCTGTAATAGGCGGCATCTTCATCGATGCGCCAATCCCACAGACCGGTACCGGATGCGGCAAGCATTATCCGTAGCGTGTCCGCGTCAATGGGCGGACCTATAGGTTTATTTGGCATCTGAATATCCTCTGGTTGCGGTTCCGCAACCTGACGTTTTGGAACCGTCTCAATCATAATATAAATGAAGACTAAAAACTACTCCCTTTGGAATATAAAAAGGGATAATCCGTACTCTTGGCCCGTTTCGGCGTATTCGCGGTGTAACGGCGGGAGGCGGCCGCCGGAACGGGCGGTTACGTACCGTGAGGTCGACAGAATTTTGAACGCTCTTGCAAAACTCATTGCCTGACCGGAAACAAAAAAAGCCGGCCGTTTTCCGGTATCCATGCCCCGCTCCTCTCCGTACCTGTATTTTTAGCGGCGTACAATCGTTCTCACGCCGGTAGATAAAAGCGTTAAGCACGGTATGATTGTCTATGCCGGCATTTCTCCGGTATTTGCGCGGCGCCGGCGCTATTTGTAGATTTGTTTCTCAGTACGTTTCATGCTTACGTTATTTGCCGTTAAGTTTCATTGGCGGAGCCGGTATGGTTTAATACCCCGGCGCTTGCTCCGGCTGAAATCGGCCGTATAATGAGGGGATGGGTAAACTTATACGGAAGGAGCATAGCGCACGTATACTCATGTACTACAGAGTATTTCCTGCAAATTATAGAAGGGCGGTAATAACTAACGAAGTTGATGAAAAACTCAAAGAAGTATGTCGGGAAATAGAAAAACGGTATGAAATAAACAACCGCAGGGCTTGCCCTAAACTTGACCCATAAAATCGAATAACTCGCGGCGGTCTAAAAGCGCATAAAGTTTTTGAAGCCCTGCCCAAATGGGTTTGACTCCCGACGGTCCATCGCGGGGAGTCCGTTTTGGTCCCCCCGCCCGGCCCTCATACTCCGCGCGCTACGGTGTTTTCCATTCCTCTTCCTCAAACAGTATCGTACGGGCTAACTCCGGCCGTATCCGCGCTCTATACGTCAGGTTCATGATGAATACCGCTATGACGGAATACATCGGTATCAACGCTTTCATGCTTCCTATCTCCCGCTCTTGCGGCTTCTCTATCTTGCAGCCGCTCTTCAATACCTAATGAGAACGCCCCGTCTTCCACCGC
>JAITAN010000127.1 GCA_031284105.1 Treponema sp.
TTTGTTCCATTGAAGAATTCTAACGCACCTGCCGATAATCTAGGAAAGGAAGCCGTGTATGGAAGAGGAAAGCGTACGAGAGCATGATGAGAACGCCGCGGAAGAGAATATGGCGGAACCTGCCGGTTGCGATGCGCCATGCGGCGTGGAACGCGGGGAAAGTACAGAAAGTGGAGAGAGCGGAGAAAAAAGTACATTTGAACAAAAACGTGATGTGCTGAAACAAGAAGATGAACTTTTGCTCCGGATCATTGAAACCCAAGACGCCGTAAAAAATGCGATCACCGCAAGGGCGTGGACGGATGTTGAGACGCTTAACCTTTCCCTTGAAACCTACAAGGAAAAAATTGACGCATTGGAAGCGGAACGGCTGTCGCTTTTTGGAGCGTCCCCGGACGCGGAAGGCAAAACGCCTCATTTCTACGCGATGGTTTCCCGCTTGCCTGAAGATGAACGCACGGAGCTTTCCGAGCTGTACCGAAGCGTCAAAGACCGCGCTCTAAAAGTGCGCATCGCAAACGAGTCGCTCCTGCTTTACATCAACGAGGCGCGCGCTGCTATGGACGATTTTATGAAAACCGCTTTTCCTGACCGCAAGGGCGGCGTGTATTCAAAACAGGGAAAAAAAGTTTCATCAGATATGCGGTCTTTGATTTTGGATCAGGTTTTATAAATTGCAAATTGTAATAGGAGAAAAACAGTGACGTCAACATTTACCGGTATTGAAATCGGAAAACGTGCGGTAAACGCAAATGCGCAGGCGATCAATACCACAGGGCATAACCTCTCAAACGCCTCCACAGAAGGATATTCGCGGCAGCGGATCGAGTTTTCGGCGTTTGATCCGATCTACCTGCCCGGCTTAAACCGTGAACAAACCGCCGGACAAATAGGGCAAGGCGTGGTGATTCAACGGATTGAACGCGCGCGGGACCAGCTCCTTGACAGGCGCATCGCGGTGCAAGCCGGTAACGAAGGCTACTGGTCTACCCGCGACCCCTATGTACGGATGCTTGAACAGGTTTATCTCGAACCCGGTGAAAATTCCATCCGCAGCAAAATGGACAGCTTTTGGGATTCATGGCAGGAACTTGCCGTCTATCCATCTGATACCGCACCCAGAAACGCGGTTATTGAACGGGGTAGAACGCTGGTAGACGCGGTTCATGAACGGTACGGCAGCCTGAAAGGCTTACAGGATATGGTTGATGAGGACATTACCCTCCGTATCCAGCAAGTAAATAAACTGTCCCGCGAAATTGCAGGGCTTAACCACGATATTCAGCGCATACAGGCGCAAGGCGACAATCCCAACGACCTGCTTGATCGCCGCGATCTTCTGGTGGATCGGCTTTCTTCTTATATTGATATTACGATTGACAGCCGCGACCCCGATGAATATATGGTGCATACCGCGGGTATGGTTCTTGTGCAAGGCTCTATTGGGAGACAATTTGCGCTTGAGCCTGCGCCGGCATTGCCTGACGGCGCCCAAGGCTATTCGCAGATCACATGGGCGGACACGGGTGAAAACATTTATTTCCGCGGCGGCAGCGTTGCCGCACTGGTTGACCTCCGAGATGATGCCATTCAACAGGAAATACAGACGCTCGATTCCATGACCATACACTTTATTGACCTTGTAAACGAAGTTCACCGCAACGCCTATGGACTGAACGGCAGCACCGGACAAGATTTCTTTACCGAACACCGCTTTGTTACCAATGTGAATGGCAATTATGACCGCAACGGCGACGGGGAGTACGATTCCACCTACCTTTTCCGCATCAACGGCGTGAATAAACTGGAAGAACAGGAGCAGATTGGACTTGAAGGCGCCATAACCTTGTCCGCCGGAGACGCTACCGTGGATGTACGTTACTACCCCACGGATACGGTTACAGAGGTGATTTCCCGCATCAACAATTCCGGCGCCGATGTTACAGCCCGTTTGAATCGGGATGGGTTTCTTACTCTTAAAGGTACGCCCACCGGCAGCGCGGATACGCCTGATTTTGTCATCAGACATATTGAGGATTCAGGACATTTCCTTGCGGGATATGCGGGGGTTCTTAACGGGAGCGGTGTTGAAGGCGCGTATGATTGGAATCAGGCTGACGCGATAGGGGCGCTTCGGGGGAGCGTCGCCGATTTCTCGACAGCGCCAATCGCCCATCCTTCCGGCTGGATCGAAGTGAATTCCGCGCTTGTCAAAGATCCGGCGGCTGTTGCCGCCGGTTTCGGCGAAAACGGCAGAGCCGCCAATGCCGGCAACGGCGAGGCGGCTTTGGCTATTGCGTCCATACGCAATACCGAAGTCATGGTCGGCAAGCAAGGCGCTTTTGATGACTATTTTGCGGACGCGGTCGGGCGCGTGGGTATTTTGGGCGAGCAGAGCGGACGTATGCTTGAAACGCAGAACCTTATTATGAAGCAGCTCAACGACATGAGGCAATCCGTATCGGGCGTCAACATAGACGAAGAGCTTGCCAACCTGCTCAAATATCAGCATAGTTACGAGGCCGCGGCGCGTTACATCAACACGGTGAATTCCATGCTTGATGTGCTAATCAACCGGTTAGGGGTGTAATGATGCCGAATAGGTACTCGTTGTTAAATAAACGTAATCGCATTTACAGGGAGTGCGATTAACCGGCGGAGTATTACCCGCTCTTGCGGGGAAGTTAAGCCTGTGGACAAAGGGGCTTTAGTCGGCGGCAAAAGGCCGCGGCGAAACTCCTTTGGATGAAGCGGGAAGTAGACATCAAACCGTAATACATAGGTTTGAGTAAGTTTTAAGTTTTATAAGGCATATACTATGTTTAGAATTTCAACAAACATGCCGAATGACGACATGCAATACCGGCTACGCAGACAGGAAGAGTCGCTTTCAAACATACAGGCAAAGATCGCGGGACAGACAAAATTCAATAACCTCCGCGATGATCCGCTTGCCGTGTCTCATGCGGTACGTTACGAGTCGTACCTTTCGCGTCTTAACCGGTTTGAAAAAAACGTGCTTTACGCAAAAGAACATCTGAATCAGACGGATGCGTATTTACAGCAGACAAGCGATGTGTTGCAACGTATCCGTGAACTTGCGGTAATGGGCGCTAACGGGATTTATACCAAAGAAGACATGCAAGCTATGGGCGTTGAAGTGAATGAACTTCTGAAAGAGCTAACCGCTATTGCCAACGCCATAGGTCCGGATAGCACCAAGGTTTTCGCAGGAGATAAGGCTTTTACCGAACCGTTTCGTCTTATTGAAGGCAAAATTGATGGCGGACAGGAGTCAATGGCGCTTGCGGTCGAATACCGGGGAGCGGGCGCTTCACGGCGCGCCGAAGTCGGAGACGGGGTATATATAAACCTTGACATATCGGGCGGAGAGGCGTTCTGGGCTGAAAAGATGGTAATAACCTCAAGTTTCGATGCCGCGAATTATGAAGTTACCGCTCCGGGCGCGTTCTTTGTTGACGGCGTTGAAATTCAAGTTACGCTCGGCGATAATCTTTCTTCGATTGCCGCTAAAATAAACGATTCTTCAGCGCCGGTTCAGGCGTCTATTGATCCGGAAAAACACTCGCTGATTATTGAAGGCACAAATCCCCACCTCATTCGCATGGAAGACGCCCAAGGTTCAACCGTGTTACAGGATTTAGGCGTCGTTGTTCCGAATGCCGTACAGGGCGCGCCGAATTGGAACGTGTCCGCACAAGTTTCCGGCGGCTCACTGTTCGACATGGTTATCGATCTGCGAGACGCATTCTATCGCGGGGACGGCAATTTTATCGGCAGCCGCGGTGTGGGCGGCATAGACCTTGCCCTGAACAACGTACAGACGCGCCTTGTCGATATCGGAAGCCGTGCGGAGCGAGCGGAATCTACGTGGAAACGGATAAACGCGGATATTCCGAATGTTACCGCCGCAATCGGCAGGGAGGCATCGCTTGACTTTGCCGCGGCCGCGGTTGACTTAGGTATGATGGACTTTGCCCATAAGGCGACCTTGCAAGCCGCATCCAAGATTTTGCCGCAGACATTGTTGAATTTCCTAAAGTAGGCGCGCCTAAAGTGGGCGCGGCTTGATGATGAAGCGATACGTTTTGTTATTCTTCAGAAATGGGGAGTGCGAGAAAGCGTATCGAATACAATTCGCAACTATCCTTTCGTGTAAACCTGCCCTTTAGGCGAACTTTCGCATGAACAGGCGCTCGCCGCGCCTGTTAGGGCTTGTATAAATGGTAACAATGTTATAATGCGCAAGTATCCCCTGACGTATAACTACTCATAATCGGAGGGAAGCGCGGGTTTATTCATAAAGGGGGGCGCTGTTTCCATGCCTCTGGCCGCATATAGGGGCCTGTCCGTCGCGCCCCCCCTGTCTCCAGCCCCGGTCGCCCGTTTCACGGGCTTATGCGGGGCTTCCGCCACCCCCCAATCCGGCCGCCCCATGTAAGCCGCGTAGCCCCGGGTAGGAACCGCGCATAGTGGTGCGTACCGGCGGCCGCGCGGTATTCGGCCGGATGGTCAAGGGCCGGACGCCGCCTATGCCGGAAACCCGAACCCTGTAAAGGGGTATACATCGGGGGATACTTGCGTTATAATATACGCCGCATCTATTTTCAGAGGAGAGAGAAATGGAAAGAATCGCAATTACTCGTCAAATCAAGATTTTTGACACAACGCTCAGGGATGGTGAACAAGCGCCCGGCTGTAGCATGAATACGCCGGAAAAGCTCGAAGTTGCAAAGCAGCTTGAGCGGCTTGGCGTTGACATTATTGAAGCCGGCTTTCCGGCGTCAAGCCCGGGCGACCTTGAGTCGGTCAAGAATATCGCGGGCATTATCCAAAACAGCGCGGTTGCCGGACTATGCCGAAGCCTTGAAAAGGATATTGACGCCGGCTGGCAGGCGCTCTCAAAAGCGGTAAGTCCCCGCATACATATATTTTTGGCGACTTCTCCTATTCACATGCAGTATAAACTAAAAATGACGCCGGAGCAGGTGCTTGAACAGGCTGTTTCCGCAGTAACGTATGCAAAGAAATACTGCTCCGATGTAGAGTTTTCAGCGGAAGACGCTTTCAGAAGCGATCCTGAGTTTGTGTGCAGAGTGTTTGCCGCGGTCATTGCAGCGGGCGCTACGACGGTCAACGCGCCGGATACGGTGGGGTATGCCATGCCGGAGGAATTCGGCGCTTTTATCCGGTATCTCAAGGAGCATACGAGCGGTATTGAGAAGGCGGCGCTCTCAACTCATGTACATAACGATCTCGGTCTCAGCGTTGCCAGCAGTCTTGCGGCAATCGCGGCCGGCGCGGATCAGATTGAGTGTACCATAAACGGCATAGGCGAACGCGCCGGCAACGCCTCGCTTGAAGAAATCGTCATGGCGTTGCGGGTACGCAAGGATTACTGGAACGCCGATACCCGCATCGATACCACGCAGATTTACCCCGCGAGCCGCCTCGTCACCCAAGTAACCGGCGTCAAAGTGCAGCCGAATAAGGCGATAGTCGGGGAGAACGCCTTTGCCCATGAAGCGGGCATTCATCAGCACGGCGTGCTTGCCAACCGGGAAACGTACGAGATCATGACGCCGGAATCCATCGGCTTACAGAAGAATCAGATGGTTTTGGGCAAACATTCCGGCAAACACGCGCTTGAAGACAGGCTCAAACAACTCGGCATTACGGCAGCCGCTCATGACATTGAGCGTATCTTTACGGAATTCAAGCTGCTTGCCGACAAAAAGAAAACCGTACATGACCGCGATATTGAGGCGCTGGCGCGGGGTATAACGGTGTCGGTGCCGGAAACGTGGACGCTGATCCACTGGGCTATTGACTCTAGCTCCGCATTAGGCGCCACCGGTACCATTCAGCTTCGGTATAAGGACGGCTCGCTCTATAAAGACGTCGCTCTTGCAGCCGGCCCCATTGATGCGGTCTTCACGGTTATCGACAAGATCATCGGCAAAGACATTGAGCTTGAGTCCTTTGAAATCGGCGCCATTACCGAAGGCGAAGACGCCTTGGGCGAAACGAGCGTGAAGATCAAACACGGCGAGCGGATATGGCATGGGCATGGGATTTCTGTCGATATTGTGGAATCCGCGATCAAGGCGTACATTTCCGCGATTAACGCCATGGAATGGGACATTTCGTATAATCCGCACCGCGCCGAAGGCGCGCTCACCGAAGGCGCCGCGCCGTCCGAGTTGTGAGAAAACCTCACCCTTCCCACCGCCTGAAGAGTTCATGTTCCACATACAGGCGGTCCAGTATTTTTCCAACTACAAAATCAACCATATCGTCTATTGTTTTCGGTTTGTGGTAGAATGCGGGCGATGCAGGCAGAATAGCCGCGCCCGCTTCCGCCAGAGCGGTAAGGTTCCTGAGATCAATGAGGGACAGCGGGCTTTCCCGTGGAACAACGATCAGCGGACGCGCTTCTTTCAAACAGACCAGCGCGGCGCGCTGAATGAGGTTTTGGCATAGTCCGGAGGCCATGGCGCCCGCGCTATTCATGGAGCAGGGAACAATGATCACCGCATCAAGGAGGAATGAGCCGCTTGCGGGCGGCGCGGCAAGATCGCGGCAATCGTATATACGGTTTTTGGGAATGGCGGATTCCGCCGCCCATGCGGAAAACGGTTTGCCGGTTTCTTCGGCAACGACCCGTTCCCCCCATTCGGAGACAACCGCGTGTACTTCGCGCTGTTTCTCAATCAGCGCCTGCATGGCGCGGATACCGTACATGGCGCCGCTTGCGCCTGTTATACAGATAAGGTACCTTCCCGCGGCCGTCTTCGGGCGCGGGAGTACCGGTTGAACGTTCATGATGACAGTATAGCATGAAATACATCCATACAATTACAATGCAATCAAAAAATTATGCCGGAAGGGATAAAAGGGGATGGGTACCGCTATCGCCTATGACGGGATTACAATAGTTTGCGATCAACCATGGAAACTTCACAACTATTGCGGCAACGGACGGCAACGATCCGTTGAAGGGAATAAATACGCTCCAGATTATAGGCAAGCAGCCCCAATGCCGGAAGTAAGCAACGCTCTATTGCGGCGTGAGCAAGCGGTATTATTACCCGTAAACCGATTGGCGGCTAATACCTAGGGCGCGTTCACACTATGCAACGCGGCTTACAACCGTTTTCACACCGGTAGATGAGCGCGTTAAGCGGGTGCGATTGTCTGGCATTTCTCCGGTATTTGGGCGCCGCTATCCACATACCCGCCGCCGCCCGTATGTGCGGGATCACGCCTGCCCGCGTGTGAGCCTAACGCCGGACCGTTGAAACAGCCATAGGCTGCGGCCTGCCATCGGCTGCTCATCCATAGGGCTGCGGCCTGCCATCGGCTGCAACCTGCCATAGGCTGCAACCTGCCATAGGCTGCAACCTGCGGCCGTTATTCCCAGCCGCCTGCGGCGCCGGCTATACGGCTGTCAAGGTTCACGTTTTGACCCGCGGCCGCGGCACGCTGTTTAACGGGAGCGGTGTTTACATATACCGCGTTTCCGGTACTCGCCGAATTCGCAGCGTCAATAGCAGAGCCGCC
>JAITAN010000136.1 GCA_031284105.1 Treponema sp.
GGGAGGGATAGAGAGAGCAAAAGTCCTGTTATATGGCGAAAAACAGCCGGTTATGGGAGCATGTTGTCCGCTAAAACACCCTCAAAGCCGCTCTCCGGTAATTAATCGGCGTTGCCTTAAGGATAAAGATTTGATCCTTGAGGATAAACGTTTGATCTTTAAGGATAAAAATCTTATTATGCCGGATAAGACCGTTATCCCATTGGGCAGCGGCGTATATATAAAACCATCAAAAAAGAAGGCGCATAATGGGTTATATGCCGGCCAAAGAAGCGGATTTTATGGAGCGGAGCGGCAAAAACCTTGACCGTGCGGACCGCGATCTCTTTAAGGTCTTAAACGAAAACGTACGGCGATGGGACCCGCCTCTAAAAACGGGATTCTTCGCTACGGCGGGAATGTCCTCTGCTACAGGTCATGTTTTGCGCCAAGCCAAGGAGGGTTTTGAGGTAAAATGAGGAAAAAAGGGGAAATTATGAAGGAATACGCTCACGGGCGTAAACATATCGCATATCTATGAACGCCGGTTGTAATTATTATAGAAGGACCAATCTCCTCGCGCTTATTCCGATGCTTGCGGTAACGGCCGTATTTATTATGCCGTACGGCGCGGCCCTTACCGGTGGGTTTTTAACTTCCGGTAACCGCGAATCACACGAGTTGTTGGGTGGACTGCCTTTACTGCCCATAGCGCTGTTTACCGTTGAACAAGCGTTTTTTAGTACGATTGTCGCTTTGCTTCTGGGACTGCCCGGCGCATGGTTTGTGGGCATAAGCGATTCAAGACCCGCCCGCATCTTGCGTTCAATAACGGCCATTCCCTTTGCCATGCCTTCCATCCTCGTAGTACTGGGGTTTGTGCTTTTCTTTGGTAATGCGGGTTGGTTCAACCGCATCGTCGCTTCGCTTATGGGAAACGGAAATGAAGGCGCGCCTATTCTGTATCGGATGTCCGCCCTTGTGCTGGCGCACGCTTTTTACAATTTTCCGCTTGTGATCCGCTTTGTAGGGGACGGCCTTGTGCGTGTTCGGCAAGCCTACGCTCCGGCTGCCGCAGCGCTTGGCGCATCCCCCTTGACGGCAGCGCGTACCGTTTTCTTGCCTGCCATAGCCCCCGCGCTCATGCGTTCCGCACTGCTTACCTTTCTTTACAGTTTCATGAGTTTTTCTATTGTACTGGTGCTGGGCGGCGGACCAAAGGCAACCACTCTTGCGGTGGAGATCTACCGATACAGCCGTATTCTTTTGTCTTTTAGAGAAGCAAGTATATTTGCCCTGACGGAAACCGCCATTGCAGGCGTCGTTCTTGCCTTGAGCCTGTTTTTCGAGCGGAAGATGAAAAACGTTTCTCCCGACAACGTTTACCGTATTATGGAGAAAAAACCCGCATCGTTTTGTACATCTTGTTTGCTCATTATCTATCTTTTGATTATCGCCTGTGTTGTTTTAGGGCCTCTCCTTTCAATCGTTGCGGAATCGTTCCTTTCAAGGACCTCACGCTCCGGCGCGGCCGCGTTGTCCCTTAAATGGTGGCTCGCCCTTGGGGAAAGATGCGTTCCCGCCCTGTTCCGCTCGCTTGTGCTGGCGTTTTGTTCCGCTTCGGCGTCATGCGTATTGGCGGTTATCGCAAGCTGGACCGTGAAAAACAGCGAAAAGACCGCCATAAAAGACGCGGGCACGAGTCTTTCTTTGGCGCATCGTACGTTAGAACGCACGATACGGCTCTTTGTTTCCGCTCCGCTTGCGTCATCAGGCATTACGCTGGGATTAGGCTTTCTCATGTTGTACGGCGGAAAACACGGCGCGAATGTAGCCGCCGTCGTCGCGATACACGCGGTAACGGCCCTGCCTTTCGCGGGTAATATTATCATGGAAGGGTTTCACGCCTTCAACAACGGGGTTATCAACGCAGCGGAGACTCTCGGCGCGTCTCCGCTGAAACGACTTTTCACCGTGGATATTCCGCTCTGCGGCAGGCATATTCGTTCGGCGTTTGGCTTTGCCGCGGCCATCAGCCTCGGTGAGCTAAACGCCGTGATGATGCTGGGAATTGAAGATTTCGAAACCCTGCCCCTTCTGATCTACCGCGCTGCAGGCGCGTACCGTTACGGTACCGCCTGTGCCGCGGGCGTTGTTCTGATGCTCTGCTGCGGTTTGGCATTTGCGCTATCGGACATGGGAATGAAGCGTGAAGCATGATAAGAAATGTTTGAAGTACTTATGAAAAGAGAAATGACCGGATACGTCCGGAAATAACCGCATGATTGAGACGCGCTGGCCGCCGCTGCCGGCGTTATTTTAGAGAACCGGTAGCATTTTCAGCTTGCGCTCTTGACAATGTTTTACCAATATGATATGTTGCTGATATTGGGGGTGTTCCGGTTTCGATTGGTACGGTTCGGGACGCCGGTTGCAGGTGGAGCGCCGATCTCCTGATTCGGCAAAGTTATAACTGCCAAAGCCAAAGTCGCTAACGACAGTTTCGATTACGCACTCGCTGCATAATCGACGCGGATCCTTTCCCGTGCCTTGAGGAATGGTCATCCGCGTTGCAATCAAGGCTGGTCTTGCTTCGGGTCCGGACGGAGTAGGGCGAGATTTTTCGGAATACGGGAGCGCCGCACGCCGCATAGTTAAACGCTTCCCGACAAAATAGTATGCGGCTAAACCTGTAGATGCTTGTGTTTTGCGTACCAGGACACGGGTTCGACTCCCGTCACCTCCAATTTTTTTGTCTGTCTTTTGCGGGTTCTTAGAGATGCGTGCAAACAAAATTCTTCTTTTTAAAATGGTTATCTTTTCAGCGCCGCTTACGCACTCCGTGTCGCGGAGGAACGCTTTCTTTACATATAAACGATTGATGCTTTGCAATGTATATTTTTGTGTAGACAAAAACAATAAATATTGCTATAAACGGAGAAAAGCCGGATGTGTATACAACAAGACGATGCGGACCGCAATAGTATCTATATATACGGCATATATGTCTTTCTGGCCCCCCCCCCCCCCGTGATGTGGGAACGAGTAACCTTAAATTATCTTTCCACGAAAAGAATAGACGTTCTTTTCAGTAACATTTCAATGCTCTGGAAGTCGGACGCCTTGCAAAGCAATATGTACCCAATGAAGGAGACTTATTAATGATTCGGCGCTTTAATAAGATAATTAAACGTAGGGTGGCTATCTTTTCGGCGTGCTTCTTTTTTTTCATTCTGATAAGTGGAAGCGCGATGTTTCTTCGCTTAATGCAACAATTTATTTCTCGATCAATCAACAAAGGAATTGATGCAGTTTGCTGAAAATAAACAGATACGGCTGCAAAACCGCCTGGCGCGGGAAATTGACTTGACCGTGATGCTCGCTGAATCTCCTCTCATCCGCCACTTTTTTCTCAAGCCCGATGATCCTATACTGAGCCGGATCGGCATAGAGGAAATCCTTGCGTATGGAAAGGCGTTTTCCAGCGGCATTGTTTCGTGGGGTACTGACATAGACGGACGGTACTATGAAGGCGATACCTACCTTACTACCTATGATCCGGAGAATGTGTATCACCAGTGGTACCCTGCAGCCCGCGACCAAAAAGAACGGTTCAGTCTGAATATAGATTATGAGTATCTTGTAGCAAATACTACGTATTTATATATTAATGCGCCGGTACGGGAATTCGAGACTGACGGCGGGCGGGGAATCGGCGTTGTGGGTAACCGGATACGCTTGGATACATTTCTCTCTTTCTTGTATGATACGGATTCTATTCCCATAGCAAATACAGAATTATACCTGTTCAATAACAAAGGCGAAATAACCGGTGCACGGGATTCCGCTCTCGTAAACGGAAAAACGGCGCCGGCGCCGGGCGCAAAGGACGGTGCCATGCTGATTGAAAAGACTCTGATAGCCGATCACTTTGGAGAAGTAGGCAAAAAGATAGTATCCGAAGCCCAACATCTCGAATATGACGCGCATTTCTTTTTCATTGAAAATGACACTCAATACATGATTCTGCATATATCTTCATTGAATTGGTATATGCTTGTGGTTAGACCCATCGCTTTTTCCCTGTTTTTAGGTAATCCGGTAACCATAGTATTTGCCGTGATGATGGGTGTTATCCTTTTGATATTCGTTGTCTTCAATGGGTATATTTTTAATCTTGTCGAGCCGTTGCTCAATTTTACCGGAATTATGGATACCATTCTTTCGATCACTCCCAATCTCATCACGCTAATTGACAAAAATCACCGTGTTGTTTATATGGGGAAGGCTTTGGGTAACATGACGACTCTCAAGCATCCCAAAGCGTGTGAAGGAAAACAACTTCTTGATTTGTTTGATAATGAGGAGGTAAAAGCAATGATTGGCGATGTGGTTCAGCAAAGCGGATACTCTGAAATTATCAGGAAAGCAACAATAAACGGCAAGCGTACATTCTTCAAGGTTATGGCTGATGATATAACCGCCTCTGTTCAGGGGAGATTTATTCTTATTACCGATATTACGGCAATGATGATATACGGACTTACGGATCCGCTGACCGGTCTTGCGAACAGGAGGAATTTCGAGCAATGTTTGAACGATGAATGGAAGCGTGCGATACGGGAACAGGAGCCGATCTCGTTTCTGATGATGGATTTGGATTTGTTCAAACGCTACAATGATACGTACGGCCATCCGCAGGGAGACCTATTGCTCAAGACCCTAGCGGGTATTTTTGCGGGAGCGGCGAAACGTCCGGCTGATCTCGCGGTGAGAATGGGCGGGGAAGAATTCGCCCTCTTATTACCGAACACCAAACACGCCGGCGCGCTGGAAGTCGCCGAATGTATCCGGTCCGCGGTGGAAAAGACCATGATTCCCCTTGTTGGAAGGGAAGAGCTAACCTCCATAACGATCAGCATCGGCGTTGCGTGTATGCTTCCGTCCACACAGGAAAAGGCGGAAGAGCTTATACTCCACGCCGATCGCTGCCTCTACGAGGCGAAACGGCAGGGTAGAAACTGCATCGTCTCATTGCCGCAACAGGGCTAGCCTTCAGCTTTGCTGCCGTTATGAGACGTTTCTCTATACGAATTCAGTTTTTTCAGTAATAGTTGCGCCTTTTTTCTTACCGGTTTTGCATAAACCCCCTGTGAAATTTGGTAGATGCACTGACGGGTAGCGATATTTACCGCGTCGGAGCGTTCTTCGCCGTATTTTTCGAGCGCATCCAAATACGCTATTGCCAGGAAATTATCGGGGTAGCCGGTATTCACACGGCGTATCATGTCGTTAAGAATAATTTCGTCTTCTGCGGTTATGCCGATTTTTGAGAGCGCATATACTACCGGCGCCAATACCATGGTATCGATTTCGACTTTAAGCATCAGTATAAGGATTTTCTTTGCGTCCTCCCCGCCATAATCACCCAAACACGTTGCGGTTTTTGCCCGTATATCCGGGTAACTGTTGATAGTTTTTCCATTTACGCGCTTCTTATTGATGGTTCCTTCAAGCGCCAGAAATTCCAAGGCACTCAGTATTTCGGGATTTCTCTTGTTTTGCGTAAGCAGTCTGGACATGAGGGCAAGGGCGCTATTTTTTAGGTTCCATTCAGACGATCTACTCTGTTCCGTAATAAGGATAAGATTCGCCATATCCGGAGAATAGGATTGTTCGATATGGGTATCCCGTTCCGTACTCGTTTCATGAGCCCGGGCTATTTGGACATGAAGAAAAAAGACAAGGAGAAAAACCGCCGTTTTCAAAAGCCATATATACGGAAAAAATGTTCGATGGTATACGAGTTTGAAAACTGCCGCCATGTTACTCCGTTAATTCTTTTGCCGCATCGTAAATAGCCTGATATATTACGGGTATGTCTTCTTCTTCGATACTAGAAAACGCCACCCGCAGGTATACGCCGTCTAACGCAACCGTACCGATACCGCGTTTTGCAAGCAAGGACCGGCGCAGCGTTTCCGCATTAATACCGATGCATTTAAAACTCATAAAATAACCGGAATTAAAGGGAAGGGATTGCAGGGACTCGGGATGGGCTGCAATACAGTTTTTCACCATACGGTAGCGCCTTTGCAGCAAATCAAAGCATTTGTTTTTT
The DNA here is from genome assembly GCA_031284105.1 of Treponema sp. Lineage (GTDB taxonomy): Bacteria > Spirochaetota > Spirochaetia > Treponematales > Breznakiellaceae > JAIRKH01. The sequence goes on from JAITAN010000136.1 coordinate 6,101, forward strand.
TCAGCAGTCGTTCTGGAATCATTCATGGTTTTTAACATAAGGTATTGGGCGGGCGTATTGGCGCAGGAAACCGAGGAGCGGATACACCCCATGAGTTTCTTTACCAGTGCATCATAATGAGTTGCGGTCATGCCTTTACAGCCGAAGGTAACAAAGCCCATACGCAAGCCCCATGCATAATCTTCCTTAGTTGGGCCGTCTATCTTTACGCCGAAAATCCGCTCATGGAGGTTGGTAAGCCTGCAAAAAATGGATTCATGGATGATATGATCTTCATAGAAGAGTCCGAAATAAGCGTCATCGCAGAAGACAAGCACGTCCGCGCCTTGCTCCGCAACATCCGTAAGCAGCCTGATGATCTCATCCGCTTCGTCAGTGGTGGGCGAATAGCCGGAAGGGTTATTGGGGAAGTTGAGAATGATGCGTACCGTTCCGGTTCTTGCCAATTCCCGGACTCCCTTTTCTATTGACGCCATATCAAGTCCCGGTCCTCCATTGAAAAAAGGGATTTTCTTTAGAACCGAACCGCTTCGTTCCTGAAACACGAGTTCGTAGTTATCCCAGCATGGATCGCTCGCTATAATGACGTCTCCCTCGTTCAGGAAAATGTCCGACATGAAGGAAATACCTGCGGTAATACCCGGTACGACCACCGGCAGCGATATATGCTCCGGATTTATGGAAGGATTTTTCTGAATGAGCATATCCTTCCATGCCTGACGCGCCTTTTCCACGCCGGCAGTCGGCGCATACGCCACGATTTCTTCGGGTTTGAAAACCGGCATAGCCTCCGCAATGGCAGACATGAGTAGCGGGCTTCCCTTACTGTACGCCATACCAATAGTACCGTTCGCCTTATAAGCGGACGTTCTCGCTTCCGTAGACTGGGCAATGATACCCTTGGGGAAGTAAAGACGACCGCCCAGTTTTGACAGCAGCCGCGAAGCGACCGTACCTTCTAGTACGCCGTTGAGTTCCTGTGCAAGAACGTGCATATTGTTGTTCTCCTATGAAAGTCTTTTTAAAAGCTATCGAGACAGTTCCTCTTTAGGACCGACTGCTTATTTTAGAATGACTTTATCATATATTATATGAAACATATTAGTCAACTATAGGAACGTAGAATTGCAGCCGCAGTAGGCTGATATGGCATATGTCTGATGTCTGCCCTATACCGGAGGGACCTATATCGGAGGTCGGACCTATGCCGGAAGTCTGTCCTATGTTGGAAGGACCTATGCCGGAGGTCTGCCCTATATCGGAGGTCTGTCCTATGCTGGAGGTCTGCCCTATATCGGAAAGACTTATACCGGAGGTCTGTCCTATGTCCGGGATGACCCTTCCTATGTCTGATATCAGGCACTATACCAGAGGCCTGACCTATGTCAGCAGGCCGACACGTCCGAGCCATGAAGATTTGAAACGAAGATTTGAGCATGTATACAGGAATTTACCCCAGCGGAAACCGTAGATATTCTCGTTTCCGACAAGAAGATGTGTGTATAACGTAAAAAAGACGGCGGCGATCGGCGCCGCTGCCCGCCGGATGGGCTACCCGCTGATGAGCTTTCCGATCTGTTCCCCGACAATACGCGGGGCCGCGCGCCCTTGAGTCTTTTCCAGTACTTTACCCACGAGGAAGGAGGTAAGCGTGCGCTGCCGTTTCTGATTTTTGGCCGCTTCCCGCGCCTCCGCAAGGGTCGCCGCTTCCTCTTTTTCCACAAGGGCAACCGCATCCGCTATGACCGCCGGATCCGTTATCTGCTCAAATCCTTTCTCGCGAATAATATCGGCCGGCTGGCGGTCCTCGGAAAGAACCAACTCCAGCGTCTGTTTGGCGTTTTTTGTTGAAAGCGATCCGTTGGCAGTCATTATCACAAGGAAGGCAAACCGGTCAACGGTGAGCTTGAAGCCGCCTATATTGAAAAGGGCTATGCCTTCCCTCGTCAGGATATGTTTTATATCCGTTAAGAGCCAATTCGCTATGCGTGAAGCTGTTCTTTTCTTATCCATGCCGGGATCCGCCTTTAATGCGGCCGCGACGGTTGATTCAAAATAATCCGCAAACGTCCGCTCCTCACAAACGAGGTTTGCCTGTTCCGTAGAAATACCGTACTCGGTCTCAAGCCGTTTCCGGCGGGGGAGAGGAAGCTCCACGATGGCGTCTTCCACGGACTTCAAAAACGCGGCTTCCGGCGTGAAAACGGGAAGATCAGGCTCCGGGAAGTACCGGTAATCCTGGGCGTTTTCCTTTTGGCGCATGGGTTCGGTTTGGTCGCGGTTTTGATTCCAAAGACGAGTCTCCTGTACCACGGCTTTTCCCGCGTCAAGTACCTTTGCCTGGCGTTCTATTTCGTAGTTCAGTCCAAGGCGCACAAAGCGCGAGGAGTTCAGGTTTTTTATTTCCACTTTTTTGCCTAACCCTTTGCCGGGCAGGTTGATGGACACATTCGCATCCGCGCGGAGGCTTCCTTCTTCCATATTGCCGTCGCACACGCCCAAATAGCGCACCAGACGACGGAACTGCTGAATAAAGGCTTCCGCATGTTCGCCGGTTTCCATATCCGGTTCGGTAACGATTTCCAAAAGGGAAACGCCGGCGCGGTTGTAGTCCAAGAGCGATACGGTACCGGTATGTATCATCTTGCCCGCATCTTCCTCAAGGTGGCACTCGTGAATACGTACCCGTTTCACGCCCCATGTCCCTTCGATATCGATATACCCCCCCTGTCCCAATGGGGATGCAAACTGGGAAATCTGGTAATTCTTGGTCATATCGGGGTAAAAGTACTGTTTACGTTCAAACCACGTCTTTTCAGGTATGGTACAATTTAACGCCTTTGCAACCATACAGCCCATTTTCATAGCCTCTCTATTCAACGCCGGCAGCACGCCCGGATACCCCAGGCACACCGGACACACATTGGTATTCGGTTCATCGCCGAAAGCGGATCGGCATCCGCAGAAAACCTTGGTCTTGGTCAAAAGATGGATATGAACTTCAAGCCCGATAAATGAT
>JAITAN010000155.1 GCA_031284105.1 Treponema sp.
AATAGGTTTCCGCCTTACCGAGCGCTTTCGCTCCTTTAACCAGTCCGTCATCGATATGGGGCAAAACCGGTTCCGTAGTGTTGCCCACTCCCAAACTGATGATCCGCGCTCCCTCAGGGAGCGCGGCTTCAAACTCGCGGCGGCGGCGCGCGATCTCCGGAAAAAGGTAACCCGCATGGATATGCGCTATAAAAGGGTTTCGGGTAATCATAGTACTACTCCTATTTTAGCGGAAGGATAGCATATATGGGGATGTTTTGCAACCGCCCGATGATCCGTCCGTACGCTCATACGGAATGGGCGTTAAAGACAGACGCCATACATTAAGGATGCCGCCGTCTCCGAAGCGGGTCAAAACGCATCTTTACGACTTTTATCTATGCTGCCGGAAGCCCCCTCAAGAAGTACTCTGTGCGTCGGCAAAGTTTGCCGACATATCGGCAAAAGTTCCCGACATGTCGGCAAAAATTTCCTATGTGTCGGCAAAAGTTCCCGACATGTCGGCAAAAGTTTTCTATGTGTCGGCAAAGTTTCCCGACATATCGGCAAAAGTTTCCTATGCGCGGGAAGAAGTTCCCTATACGCGGGCAAAGTTTCCCTATGTGTCGGCAGAAGTTCCCTATACGCGGGCAGAAGTTCCCCGTATGCCTGCAGAAGTTCCCTATACGCGGGAAAAAGTTCCCCGTATGCCGGCAAAAGTTCCCTATATGCGGGGATAAGCCCGCGAATCGAGAGATGCAACTACAGGGCAGATAGATAAAAGCGATAAACAGGGCTCACGCGCGCCCTGAAAAAGCATTGTTCCGGCCATGCCGGTTTCAATGCCTTGGCGCCTCGCGGCCGCCGCGGAGGTTCTTTATTCGCAGCGGGGTTTAATGCCGCGCCGCAAACCCGTTTGCGCCCCGCGCGTTCGCGAGGTTCATTGACAAAAGGGCGCGTGAGCGTTATACTTTAACCTAACGCGGCATCGCTTACGCGCGCCGTGCTGCGATCTGCTTTCAAAACGAGAAAAGGAATTGTTATGGGTAAAAACGCCGTATGGGCAGGCAAGTTAAGAGTCTATGTCTTCTAGCATATCATTCGACAGAATCGAAGATTTTTTTCCTCCCCGGTTTAACGGAGAGGAACGCGCACGGGCAAAAACGGCATTTTTTAAACGTGTATCCCTTGCCCTGCATGGGTTCTACAACGGGAAAATGCAGACGATTCCCAAATGCGCGCTTGATGAGTTGAGCTGGTTCAATGCGTGGTATACGCCGGGCGTATCGAACATTTCCACGGCGATCCGTGATGATAACGATATGTCTTTTGCGCTTTCAAATCGCGGCAACCTTGTCGCGGTGGTTTCCGATTCAACCCGCGTGCTGGGAGACGGCGATTGTACGCCGCCGGGCGGACTTGGCGTCATGGAAGGCAAGGCGTTGCTTATGAAGTACTTGGGCGGCGTAGATGCGACCGCGCTCTGCGTTGATTCTCGGGGCAAGGACGGTAAAAACGACCCTGAAAAGCTCATCGAATTCGTGAAGATGTGCCAACACTCATTCGGCGCGATAAATCTTGAGGATATAAGCCAGCCGAACTGTTTCAGGGTACTGGATGAATTGTGCAAGACGTGCGATATACCGGTATGGCACGATGACGCTCAAGGCACGGCGTGCGTGATACTCGCCGGTCTTATCAACGCCCTAAAACTTGTCGGTAAAACGCTCGGCCGCGTCCGTATCGTGCTGTTCGGCGCAGGCGCGGCAAACACCGCGGTAGCCCGCCTCATCATGGCGGACGGCGGAAACCCCGATAAAATCGCCTTATTTGACGTCAAGGGAGGTCTTCATGCGGATAGACGCGACATCGAAAACGATCCGCGCGCGTATAGGCAATGGGAACTGTGCCTTAAAACCAACCCGCATAAGATCGCCGCGGTTGAGGAAGCGGTAAAACAGGCGGATGTTCTTATTGCCTTGTCGGCGCCCGGCCCGGATACGGTTAAGCGCGTGTGGGTGCGTTCCATGGCCGACAAAGCAATCGTGTTTGCCTGCGCGAATCCGGTGCCGGAAATCTGGCCCCATGCGGCAAAACAGGAAGGGGCGTTCATCGTTGCCACAGGACGCGGCGATTTTCCCAATCAGGTGAACAACGCCGTCTGTTTTCCCGGCATCCTCAAGGGCGCGCTCCTTGTCCGCAGCCGTAAGATCACGGACCGCATGGCTATCCGGTGCAGCCACAGCATAGCGGAATTTTCAGAAAGGCGCGGCATTTCACCGGATAGCATCATCGCATCTATGGACGAAACGGAACTGTTTGCCCGGGAAGCCGCAGATGTTGCGGAAGCGGCGATCCAAGAAGGCGCCGCCCGCGTTAACCTCTCCCGCGATGAGGCGTACCGCAGGGCAAAAGCCGATATAGAATCCGTGCGTTGCACGGTAAAACATCTCCAAGAAATAGGAAGCATCGTACAACCCCCCGAATCGCTTGTGGAAAAGGCCCTGAAAGAGGCGATAGAGGAAGTACGTAAAAGGTAAACGCCATGTCCGATTCAATTATCAACCTGTTGTATACGCATAAAGAGTCCCTCCTTTTGGTAGGGTACAAACTACTCAATGCGGGTATTATTATCATTGCGGGAATCATTATTTGTAATATTTTCAAAAAATTGATCAAGCATGTACGTGAAAACGCGGTACAGCTCGACGATACCCTGATGACCCTTGCGCAGGTGGCACTGAAGTATGCGCTCATCATCGTGTGTCTTATAATGATTCTTGATGTTTTCGGCATCAACGCGGCCGGTCTCATCGCGTTGCTGGGAACGGCCGGAGTCGCTATAGGGCTTGCGCTGAAAGATACGCTGGGAAATATAGCGGCCGGTATCGTCCTGCTTTTACTGAAATCGTACCGCAAGGGCGATTTTATTGAATTTAACGGTTTTATGGGAACGATCAAGGACTTCGATCTTTTTACTACGAAGCTTGAAACGCCGGACGGCGTTCTCATATCAGCCCCGAATTCCTGTATATGGCAAAACCCTCTAAAGAATTACAGCCACAGCGCCAAGCGGCGCATGGATCTGGTAATCGGCATATCCTACAGAGATTCCATTGACGCGGCATACCGCGTCATGCGGGAAATCGTGGATGCGGAGCCTCGCTTCTTACCGGATCCGGCTCCTCAAATCATGGTTCAATCGTTGGGCGACAGCTCGGTGAATATCCTTTTGAGGGCATGGGCCCCTTCCAATGTGTATTGGGATGTATACTGGAAGCATATGCGCCTTATCAAGGAAAAGATCGAGGAAGCGGGGCTTTCCATACCGTTTCCGCAACAAGATGTTCATCTTATCTCATAAGGCACCTACCCCATGAGGATCATCAATGCCGCGCTCGTAACGGAAACCGTCCAACGGCTTTTCATTGAAGCGAATGGGCATTTGCCCGCGGATGTGTGCAACCGTATACGGGAATGTCGGAAAAGCGAACCGTACCCGATGGCCGCGGATATGCTTGATGCTATTATTGAGAACTTTGAAACCGCAGCGGAAAAGGCTATGCCTGTTTGCCAAGATACGGGCATGGCGTGCGTGTTTCTGGAAATAGGGCAGGATGTGTATATTAAGGGCAATGTGAATGCCGCGGTTGATGAAGGCGTGAGACAGGCGTACAGAGAAGGCTGTCTCCGCGCCTCTATAGTAACGGATCCGCTTGAGCGGCGTAATTCAGGCGACAATACGCCCGCGTTTGTGTATATCGACTTCGTTCCGGGCGACCGCGTTACCGTTACGGTTGCGCCTAAAGGCTTCGGCAGCGAAAACATGAGCCGTATCGCCATGCTAAGCCCTAGCGACGGCAGAGACGGCGTGATCGCCTTTGTGATCGATACCGTGAAAAAAGCCGGAGCGAATCCCTGTCCGCCCATTGTCATCGGCGTAGGTATAGGCGGCAGTTTTGACAAGTCCGCATTGCTTGCCAAAAAAGCCTTGCTTCGCCCGCTTGGAATACACAACCCCAATCCGGCGTATGCGGATATGGAAAAAGAACTGTTGGAACAAACAAACGCCCTCGGCATTGGACCTGCCGGATTCGGCGGGAAAACCACCGCGCTCTTTGTTGCGGTTGAAACCATGTCCACGCACATTGCGGGACTTCCGGCAGCGGTCAACATTAACTGCCACGTAAGCCGGCACGCGGGCGCGGTACTGTAACCGTGTAAAAAAAATTCCCGATAAAAAGCGGCGCCTCCAGACGTATACAACCCGCGTCTCCCACTGCTTAAAACAACGCCTGCTTGAAGACGGGGAAGCATTGCATCGCGTAAAGACGGCGCGTCCATGCGTTCTTTGTCCGCAATGACGCTGCGAGAGCGTCTTCCGTTTCTTTTTTAGTCAAATGTAGTCAAAACAGCCGAAATGCAAAACCGTTTTTTCCGTTCTCCCTGCGGTATAGCGGTCTGTCTTTCCCAAGAAAGAAGACATGGTTAACCCGTATTCCCTATTGAAAAAACGGCGATTTGTTTCTATAATAGCGCAACTATGAGTAAGAAAAATGGCGTTTACCTAACGCTTTTTCCTTTGGCATTATGTATCGCGGCGCTTCTTATAGCCGGCGCCCGTTTTATGCCGGTATATGTTGCGGCTATGTACGCAAACGGCGATGGGTGAATCCGGCGGAACCATGGCGTGCAGAAGGTATTCGATACTTGTTTTTCTTCTCCTTCTCATCCTTTCCATAACGTCTTGTTCAGATTTATACGGGAAGTTGCTTATATTGGAAGGGAATTTTCATCAAATGCGGGGATTGTCAAATCAGGCTATCGCGGCCTATCTCAAGGCGGCTTCATATCCTAAAACAAAAGCGTACGCACAATTTGGACTCGGATCCGTGTATTATTCTTTGGATGAACGGGAAGCCGCGCTGGAACGTTTTGAAGATGCGGAAATAACCGTCAACGACACGTTTAGGCAGGAAAATCAGGAATTGCTCTATCGTATCAGGTACAATTCCGGAATTATCGAATTTGAGAGCGGGCGGTACGATGAGGCGGTCGCCTGCTTCAGACGGGCGCTGGAGGTCAATCCCGACCGCATCGAAGCAAAACGGAATCTGGAGCTGAGCTTTGCGGCGTATCAGCACGGCGAAGATTCTTCAAAGGATGAAGCCGGAGAAGAGAAAAAACAGGAACATGTGGAAACCGATGCGTTGTTTGAGTATCTGCGTGAAAAGGAGAGTCGGCAATGGAAAAGCAGAGAATGGATAGAAGACGATTCCGAAGCCGGACCAGATTATTAGGTCTTTTTCTGCTCTATTCTTTCTTATTAGATTTCGCTCTGTTTGCCCAAGAGGAGCCTGCCGGCGCGCCGGCGGCCGATCCGCCGAAAGATGCGGAAACCGTAGAAGCGATGGATGACCAGACGGATGCGGACTGGCTTGAAATAACCTTCTCATCCCCCACGCTTATCCGCAATATCCCATGGACCATCACCTTTCTGGTGGATTACCCCAACCCGTCCGGCGTCTTTGTAAACCCGCCTGAATTTCCGAAAGAGCTTATACTTGAAGAAGTGCGGGTCGAACCCCGCCTTGTTACCAATGCGGACGGTGAGCGGCGATCGGCCATACAATTCACCTTTATTCCCCAAAGCGCCGCTCAACTACTCATCGACCCCTTTGAAGTGGGGACGCCGCAAAGGAGTACCGTTACCGAAAGAATCCCTATTACCATCACGGGTTCCGGCGTCCGTACCGGAAGCCGCCGTCCGTATTTTACGTGGGAGCGTGAAAAGGACGAACTCAAAATCGGGGAACGCGGCGAGCTTTTCTTGAAACTTTTGGATTGGGATACCGGAAAAAAACGTCCACAGAATGTTTTCCTCTTTGATATACCGGAACTTGCTATTTTGGAGGAACACCCCCTCACACCCGCTGAAGCGGCTCGAAATATCGTACTGCATCTTACCCTTATTCCGCTTGAAGGCTCTGAAATAACGATCAACCGGTACCGTTTTCAGCACGAAGGCTATACGCTTGACATTCCCCCGCTCCGCTTAAAAGTCCACCCAAAGGAGGATGGATCAGGCGGTACCCATACAACGCGGTACGATGCGCCGCATACAGACGGAGAAAACGCCGCGCCTGCCTCGACAGAGAATGACGCGGCGTTTATCACTTTTGTTCCAAAATTCTTTAGCGATACGCGTACCCTGTCGCCTGTCTTAACAAAAAGAGTAAAACTATTCGAGACGGACGCCCTTGTACATGATGTAAGATCCCTATGGCAGAAAAGGCAGACAGCCGAGGCGCTCGCCCTTATACGCACAATAGAGCGGGATCACACGTTTGGACCCGTTTTTGTAAGCGGTAGGCAGGAACTGGAACAATATGTTGCCCTTGAACCCATTCATAATGAAACATGGATTCCCAAAAAGCTGTGCCTGATCCTCTTTGTATGTATCCTTGCATCGCTTTTGTTTTTTATAGTGATTGGTGTTATCAGTAAAAAATGGAAAAGGATTCCTATTATTGTTATGTCTTTCCTACTACCGGCGCTTTTTTTTGCCTTTACCGGTATACTACAACCCCCAAAAGCCGTACTGCGTACCGCCGATGCTTTTTATGTGCCGGAGCCGAATGGTGAAATACAGAACCATTTTAATGAAGGGCAGTGCGTCTTTGTCCGATCAGTTTCAGGTGATTGGGCGTTTGTCGAAACGCTTGATAACCGGACCGGCTGGGTCAGGATCGAGGATGCAGTATTTTATTAAGGGTGGGAAGCGGTGGCGGGAAGGAATATTGTAAGAATATGGATTTTGGCGATATTCTTGATGCATGGGAAAGACAGGCCGCTATACCGCAGGGAGAACGGAAAAGACGGAAGAAAAAAGCTCTCCATAAAGAAAAGACGGAAGAAAAAAGCGTAGATAATGATAAAAAAAGAAAAAGAACGAAAGTTCCTTCAGATGGGAAACCTGTGCAGCCTTCGGCGAATACACCTCATGACATACTTTCCGCATGGCTTGATACGCATGAAATTTACGACAAAGATGCGGATAAAAAAGCACTCTACTCAACTTCTGAAAATCGCGCCCGTCTCCTCCGCAAAGAACCGGATGCCTTCATCGACCTTCACAACCTTACTCAGGATAGGGCATGGGAAGCGCTTGAATCTTTCTTTCAAGAATGTTCGGTACAGGAACTCGAAAAAGTACTTATCATACATGGAAAAGGAAATCACTCCGACGGCGAATCGGTCTTAAAGCATCTTGTACAAAAATTTATTGAAAAAAATCCTCTTGCCGGAGAAAGCGGGCATAACCCTGCAAAAACCGGCGGATCAGGGGTAACATGGGTTATTCTGAAAAGATAAGATTATGCTTACTCTGTTTAAGCTACCGTTCACGGTAAATGATGCGTCCTCTGCTCAGATCATACGGTGAGAGCGCAATCTTTACTCTGTCGCCCGGTACGATGCGAATATAATGCTTACGCATTTTTCCTGAAAGGTGGGCAAGTATGAGATGACCGTTCTGGTTGTCCAGTTCTACCCTGAACATGGTATTGGGAAGCGCTTCTCTGACAACGCCCTCTACTTCAATAGCTTCTTCTTTAGCCACAATAACTCCTTGTAGTATACTAATAGAAAAACAATGAAAAAGTCAAGGCTCATCAAAGGCAGGCTTGTGCTTGTTAAAAACCTCTCTCATATCCGCTCTCTTGACATGCTCTCCTTTATTATGCAGAATTAACCCATGAAAATAGAAGATTTACAAGAAACAGCCGCGCTTGCACATCTCAACCTGAAAGATGAGGAACTCAAAGCGGCGTTTCCGGCATTTGAACAGATGCTTGGTTTCTTTGCCGCGATGCAGGCTGCCGATAACGATACCGAAGCCTTCTCCGCTTCCATTGCCGGGCTTTCCCATCAGACGCATACCGTTGGGTCGGATTTTTTCCGCCAGGATACTGCGCCGGATCTCGGCGCTAAAGGCGTATCTAAAGAACAGGGCGGGGCGATCTTTGACAACGAGTCGCTGATAAACAACGCGGGAGAGCGGGACGGTAGATTTATTGTGATACCAAATGTCTTGTAAAGGAAAGCGGCTATGCGGAAATATACGGAGTATTTCAAAAATTGGGAAGAGAAGATAGGCGCATTCATCGAGATCGATGAAAAAGCCATGGAACAGAGCGGGGCTAATGCCGGCAAAAAAGCCGGTGCGAGAGATTCTGTGGCCGGGCTTCCATTTGCGGTAAAGGACAATATTGCAGTAAAAGGACTATCTATAAGCTGCGCTTCAAAACTGCTGGAAAATGTCAAATCTCCCTACACCGCAACCGTAGTTGAAAAGCTGGAACTGAAGGGCGCGTGTGTGATCGGGAAAACCAACCTCGATGAATTCGGTATGGGTTCTTCGACCGACAATTCGGCGCTCAAGAAAACAAACAATCCGTGGGACACAAACAGGGTTGCAGGCGGCTCATCGGGCGGTTCTGCGGCTGCGGTTGCCGCGGGGTTGGTACCCTTTGCGCTTGGTACAGACACGGGCGGCTCCATACGTCAGCCTGCGGCGTTCTGCGGTATCGTAGGGCTAAAACCCACTTACGGAGCGGTCTCGCGTTTCGGATTAGTCGCCTATGCTTCAAGCCTCGAAGTAGCCGGCGTACTTGCCGATTCCGTTGACCGGTGCAGAACCGTGTTTTCGATCATTCGGGGCAAGGACGAGAAAGACCAAACCAGCCTTGAAGCACCTGCAAACGCGCCGGCGCCGGAAGAAAAAAACGGCAAGCTTCGGACCATCGGCGTATTGTCGGCCGCATCCATCGCCAAGGCAATTACTTCAGCGGCCGTAGGAGGCGGCGATACGGATAGCGAACGGGCGCTTCTCATTGCAGCTCAAGCCGCCGCATTGGAAGAAGAGGTACGCAAAGGCTTTGAAACGGCAAAAAAGAACCTTGCCGCCTTGGGACACACTCTTGTTGATGTGGAAATTTCCAGTCTTAAATATGGGGTTCCGGCATATTATACCATTGCCGCGGCAGAAGCAAGCGCGAATCTCGCTCGTTTTGACGGCATACGCTACGGCAAACGCCCGGATTGGGCGGAAAATCCCGATGATCTCATCGATAAGGCGCGGGAAGCCGGTTTCGGCAGTGAGGTAAAACTTCGTATCCTGCTTGGCGCTTTTGTCCTGCGTTCCGGCTTTCAGGATCGCTATTACCTCCGCGCCCAGCGTATCCGTGCCGGCATACGGCGAAATTTTGAATCCTTGCTCGGCAATGCGGACTACAGTACGAAAGATGACGTACCCTGCGATGCTATCCTGCTCCCTGTGTTTCCTACCCGCGCCTTTGACCGGGGACCCTCAACTCTGTCGCCATTTGCCCAGAAAGCCGGGGATCTTTACACCTGTTG
>JAITAN010000244.1 GCA_031284105.1 Treponema sp.
AGTTTCAGGAGGGCTGAAAGTGTAGTGTCGAGCGGACTAACCTCGTAATCAGGGAGGCTGAAGTGTAGTTTCAGACAGGTCAGACCGCATAGTGTCGAGCAGACTAACCTCGTAATGTCAGGGAGGTTGAAAGCGTATCGAAGTGCTGACGGCTACCTGCCCCATAGAGGTAAAGCCGGAAAAACCGGACAAGAAAAAAGTAGTAACCAGAGAAAAGGAATAAAAAGCGGGCTGCGTTGTTATCGCAGCCCGTTTGTAACGGGGTTTCAATCCGGCTTAAAGCGGCGGTACATTCAGGTTTTTGGTGCAACATTACAAGCCGCTCAACCGCTAAAGGGTTTCAGTGAAGGACAACCCGAATATACAAAAGTAACCGATACCGTTACATAAAATTTTTTGTCCTGTACCGTTCCGATGCCGTATAAAATACCTTTAATAATCTACGGTACTGTGTTATCATGTCTCTATGAATACGATCATTGCGTGTATAGGCAGCGGAAATATGGGAGCCGCTTTGATGAACGGCGCTGCGAACATAGCGGGCGGCATTGGATTTACGGATACGGATAAGGGCAAAGCTGAACGCCTTGCGGAACAGATTGGCGGGCGCGTGTATGGTTCAAATACGGAAGCCGTTCAGGAAGCGGATGTTGTTTTTCTCGCGATAAAGCCGCAGACGCTTCAAATGGTGCTCGATGAAATTGTTCCCATTCTAAAAGAACGCGGCGCATCAAAGAGGCAGGTAACCCTCGTATCAATGGCTGCCGGCTGGTCAATAGCGAAAATTCAGGGCATTGTGGGAAAGGTTCCGGTTATCCGCATCATGCCGAACACGCCGGTGCTTATCGGGAAAGGGATCATAGCTTTTGCCGCCTCGCCGGAGGTTTCTGACGAAACGGTTGAAGAAGTGAGGCGTATTCTTTCGCAAACCGGTATTGTCGAGCGGCTTGAGGAGAACTATCTCAATGCGGTTACCGGTCTTTCCGGATCGGGTCCCGCATTTGTCTATCTTTTTATTGAGGCGCTTGCAGACGGCGGCGTACATGCGGGATTGCCGCGCGACAAGGCGCTGCGCTACGCCGCACAAACCGTCATGGGTTCCGCGGCCATGGTTCTGGAAACCGGTACCCATCCTGCAGAACTCAAGGATATGGTTACATCTCCCGCGGGTACAACCATTGCCGGTATCGCCGCACTGGAAAGCGGTGCATTCCGCGGTACCGTGATGAACGCCGTGAATGAGGCGTTCAAAAGGGCCGGAGAGTTGGGCTGAAAGGGAGGATAGAGATACCGCATGCGAAAGGTTACCGGCATATTACAGAAGCGTGAACTATTTACTGTGTTCAAGAACATTTCTTGCATTTTTTATTGCTTTTCTCTTTTAACCGTTTTAGGCTGTGTGGGACTGGTCGAGAAAGCGGGGCGTGCGGCTGACGGTTCGGCGTTTGTCGAAAAAACAATAGCGCGTTATCGAGGCAACGCCATTGAGGTATGTGAAATCAGATTCAAAAATCACGACAAACAGATTGAACAGGGACTCCTTATCACACTGGAGGAATTTCCGTTTCTTCAATTCAGGACCACGGCGCCCGATCAAAACGGTTTGTTTTTCTTTACCTCCCTCTATTATATTGGTGGAACCTACTCCGGCTGGAACGAATGGACCCAAGAGTTAGCCGGTTCCGGCTCATTCCGCATGAGCGGAAACGCCGCTTACCTGAATATAAGCAGCCCTATTGAGACCGGTGCATTCATCTCGGCGAAAATCCTCCATAACGACAGTAAACGTACAGGTGAAGAAGCCTTCGTGAGTATCCACGCCCGATCGGGGCGTATCACTGCTCTTACCGAATGGATGTACACATTTTCCAGTAATCGGCGGTTTTCGGATATTAAAGCTTTTGAGGCGTACTGGAAACCCGTCCTTTTTCCAGAACTCGTGAATGCAGGGCGGCGACCGTCAACCTATGTTGATACTGACGCCGAATGGGTGCAGGCGGAAGCCGTCAGGTGGAATACGACGTATACCCAAGAGCTTTTCCCGGAAGAACTCCGCCCCGTACGAGACTCGGGCGCATTGCTTAGAGATTTTGAAGAAGCGCTTGCGTGGCTGTATTGCGTGTATGAATGGCAGAATATTAAAGCTGCATTGAAAGAAAACAATTTGATAAAACAATAATATTCGCCCTCTTGCAAAAACGCCTTTCTTGCTATATACTGATAAAGATATCTATGAATAATTCCGTAGAAAGGCTCATCCAAGAAGCCTATGACAGTTTGAAGGCATCCAATGCGACATCAGCCGCCACGGCATTAGACGAAGCGATGAAAGTTGATTATGAACATCCTGAAGTAGTGTATGCGTTAAAATGTTTGAACTGGTGGGCAGATAGAATAAAGCGGAGTGATGAGCTTTCAAGCGCATACGAAAAAGGGGAGTTTCTTTTGTCGCAATGGAAGCCGTTTTATGTTTTTCTGGACCGGATTGGACAGAATTATGAACGGTGCCTTTATGCGATAAGACGCTTTGTCTTTGCGAGCGCTCTGTATCATTTTCAAGAAGCTGTAGAAAAAGAAAAAGATCAGCAGGAGCCGGTGCTGTTACTCCAAATCGGGCGTTGTTACAAGGGGTGCGGCAATTATGAGTTGGCGATCAAGTACCTTGAGCAGGCAGCCCGCTTTAAGCGGAACGATGCGGAAACTATCTCTGAACTTGCCGATGTAAACGCCTTGCTTGAAGAGACCCGTTATGCGAAAGTCTTATTTAGAGAAGCCTTTTTTCTTGATCCTCAAGCTATTGAACTGCGGTTCATGGAATCGGAACTCATTATACGCTTACGTGACAAGGTAAAAAGTTTAGGTTATAGCGATATAGAAACGCCGGAATGGATACCGATTTATGGGAATTTGCTGGGAGTTTTTTCGGTTAAACGGGAATTGAAGCAGATAGAATTAGGAAAGTTGAAACAGTCTATTTTTTCTTTGGAAAATGACGTAAAAAATCGTCCCGAAAATATCTTGTTTTCAAAGCCTCGGCTTATTAACCGGTATTTTTGGCTCATAGATCATTACGAGAATGTGCGGGAAGAATCTGCGCTAATAGAAGAAACTATGCTCAAAATAAGGGTTATTGATCCCGCTATTTACGAACAGTATCGAAATTAAGGAGTGAAGCAATGTCAGAAGCGCTGCTGAAAAATGTGCAGGAAATGTTGAACGAGGAAAAATGGACCCGTTCTACATTGAGTAATTATTCCACAAATCAATTCAAGGATATGGATGTTTTTTTGAAAGAAGCGCAGGAGAAAAAAGCCTGTGACACGCTCAAAGAACTGTGTGATGAACACCTTATTCATACGAAAACCAGTATTATCGCCCTATACCTTTCCGGCATGATCGCTCTCTCCCGCCAACTTATCGATGATGTAGCGCTCACCAGTCTTGTTACCATATTTGCGGATAACCACAAGTGGAACATTGTACAGTACCTGTGTGAACGGGTTTTGGACTACGGTGAGTCCAGATTCGCGCTCCGTACCCTCGCCGAGTGTTACAAAAACGACAATGATGAAGAGAAAGTCTTTGCTATCTGGGAGCGGCTCGTCAAGGTCGATTCTGATGAAGCCGATATTGTAAAATTGCTTGCCGAACACTATGAAGCAGAGGGAGATATTGATACCGCCATTGATTACTACAAAAAAAGTTTGCACCGGTACATCAATAAACAACTTTTCTCAAACTCACGGGAGATTTGGGAAAAACTCCTTGTTTATTGCCCGGAAGACATTGAATTCTTCCTGCATATTTCGAGAAAGACGGCAAAAACTATCGGCGAAGACAAGGCTATCCTGCTTCTGCAACAGGTATATGACTCCTGCAAAAAGCGTGATGATATTGACACCGCTATCAATATCCTAAAAATCATGCTTGATTATGATGAGCGGGATAATCAGGCGCGAAAAGAGATCGTCGAATGTTACCGGAAGAAATACGAGAAGCATAGTCAGCTCAACGAATGTATCCGCATTTCGGATCTGATGCATAATTACCGGAACGTGCATGAAGCCATCACAGATTTTGAAAAACATATCGCCTTTGACAAGGGTAATTTCGTGTTCCATCGGACATGGGGCGTGGGACGCATCGCACGTATTAAGGATGATGAGATTGTTATTGATTTCGCCAAACATCGGGGACACAACATGTCATTGAAAATGGCGGTCAATGCCCTGCAAACCCTGTCGAAGAACCATATCTGGGTACTAAAAGCCACATGGAAAAAAGAAAAACTCTACGAAAAAATAAAGGACGATATCGAGTGGGCATTGAAAATCGTGATAAAGAGCTTTGACAATGCCTGTTCCATGAAGAAAATAAAGGAAGAGCTTTCTCCTTCCATACTTTCCGTTGGTGAATGGGTAGGCTGGAGCAACAAGGCAAAACAGCTTCTGAACACAGATCCGTCTTTCGGCGTTTCGCCGGATAACGCCGATGTTTACACGGTACGGGCGCATCCAATCACCATTGAAGAGAAGCTGTACAACAAGTTCAAGGCTGAGAAATCGTTCTTTGACCGTGCGAAGACCTTGATGGAGTTTACATTGCAAAAGGATTTTGAAACGGATTCCGACTATTTTTCCGAAATGTTCTCGTACTTTACGGGTTATTTGAAGTCATGGTCACAGGCAAACGAGCAGGTCGTGGCTTCCTACCTTATTGTGAAAGTTTTAGCCGGAAAATTTCCCCAACTAGGAATGAAACTCGATCTCAATTTTGTCGATATGTTTGATGGAATCGGTAACGTACCGGAGTTGTTTCTCAATTTGAAAGACACGACGCTTCGGGAAGATTTTATCGGGCATATCAGGCTCTTCGTACCTAATTGGACTGATATTTATCTCAAGCTCTTTCCCACCGCCCTATTGCCTTCCATACTTGATGCGCTTGAACAAGCGGGATTTGAGGACAAACTCGTAGCTCTGGTTATTTCCTGTTTTGAAAATTACCGTGAATACCGTGATGCGGTTGTATGGTTTTTCAAAAACAGTAGTGAAACTTCGTGGTTCAAGAAAGCCAATATCTCTTTTGAGAGACAGCTTATCACGCTTATCCGTATTCTTGATGTAACGTACCGTGAAATTGAAAGCCATCGCGATACGAATGAGAACCGCAAGACTAACAAGCAGGTATACACACTCCTGTTCAAAGACGGCATACTGAATTCGTTTATTGATAAAGCGGATACCGATACCATTACCAGGGTATACGCCGTGCTCAATGATGTGAAAAACCTTGATCCGGCGGATAAACTTGCCGTGCGTCTCCATATCGCCGGCAAATATGCGGACTTCAAATTTCTGGGTAGCGAAGAAAAGGTCGCCGTTACGCGGGGACTCTTCGTTACCGCCGCAAAGTATATGGAAAAGCAAAAACAGCTTGAGCATATCCAAACCGTGGAAGTACCAGCCAACTCCAAAGAAATCGAGTATGCGCTTTCTCTAGGCGATCTGCGTGAGAATGCAGAGTATAAGGCTGCAAAGGAAAAACAGGAGATTCTGAATTCTACGGCCGCCAGGCTAAAAGAAGAAATCGATCGCGCACAAATATTCGATCCGAAATTGGTGCATACAAAACGTGTATCATTCGGTACAAAGGTAACGCTCAAGAACAATAACGCCAATAAGGAAGAGATATTTACGATTTTAGGTCCGTGGGAATCCGATCCTGAAAACAAAATTATCTCCTATCTTTCACCATTCGGCAATTCCATGTTGAACAAAGTGGTTGGAGATGCCTTTGAATTTGCGGTAGGCGGCGATAAGGTATCGTATACGATAAAGCTTATTTCCGCTATAGAGCTATAGTCATAGCCGTGGCAAGGGACCGTTGCAAGGTTTTATAACGGTCTCTTGCGGTGTTATGTTGTAACATGAGTTTTATGGAAAAAAAGCAATCGAAACATAGAACAGATCATGGAGTACGTAAAATAAGAAAAATACGTGTTTTCTAGTGAAAATGCCTCTATATCCGGTTTCTATTTCTTTTCATTTCATGTTTTTGTAAGAAATTTGCGAAATTTTGAAGAAACTATGGGGACTGATATTTTTCTTATATACATTCTCTTTGTGCTATGGACAAGTTCGAGGTCCTCAAGATATTGTATTGGTGTTAGATAAAACACGTGTAAACGATGAAGTCAAGTCTTTTATTATGGGAACCTTCATAAAGGATTACCTTAAATTCGGCGATACTTTTCATTTGATAAGCTTTAACGGCACGGCTTCTGTGGAAATATCCCGCAGGATCATGGGCAATGACGACTTGAACGCCATTTCGGCGGCGCTGTCTCTGCCTCATATATCCGCCGTGTCCAATCCGGCGGGCGCTCTTGCCTTTGCCGCAGCCTACATTGCCTCTCTTGCCAGTACCCGATCCAAAAAAGCCGTCCTCATTACCAATGCGCCAAACGCGCAAAATATTGTATCGGAAGCAAGGACGCGGTTTTCCGCTCTACATGTCCCGCTTGAGTGGATAAACCTGCCGTCTGCGCCACATCCGCCTCCCGTAGCGCCGCAGACCGCGCCGCAAGCACCGGTACAGACAACACCGGAGCAGACTATGCCTGAACCGCCGGAGCAAAGCGTGCCGGCTGCGCCGGATGTCATGCAGCATCAACCGAAAGTGATCGTTCCACAAGCGCCGGATGAGGTACAAAGCGTTACCATTCAGCCGCCAAAACAAGAGAACGACAGGCAAGCGGCGCAAAAACCCACCATCATTACCCCTGATCCCCAAGCTTCTCAGGCGGTCCGGATACGCCCAAGAACCGCTTTTCAAATACCGCGGCCTTCGCCGGTAATTGTGGTAATTGCGCCGGTGATTTTTCTCTTTATGGTTCTTGCCGTATTGTTCCACTTCAGGTATGTGTTGCAATCGCTTGATCGTACGTTTTCTTTTATTTGTTCACAAAGGGCGGTTGAACCGGCATTTCTATCGCTTTTTGTAAAAGATCAGAATACTAATATAGGAAGAAGGAACATGCACACCATCAGTGCGGGCTATTCATTAACACTGGGCGGCGGTAATTCGGATTTTCTCATTTTTCTCGTTCCCCTGCCTCAAAGCATCGCCGCAATTCGTTTTGATGGAAATGAGTGCGTCTTTATCCCTCAAAAGAGACAATTTTTCCCGGGACTCGACGGAAAAGCGCTGCTGAATTGTACCGAGAAAACTATCAGAATCGGATCAAAAAGGAATTATGAGATCTTTATACGGATCATACGCCATGAAGCGCCGTATAAGAAGTTGAGATCCCTCTTTCAATCAATAAAACTGCCCGCCCAGTTTGCAAGAGGCTGAATTATTCCCGCTTCACGCCGGATAGCACAGATTCTCGTGAGCAGGGTTTTTCAGCAAATCGGCATAGCGTTTTGCCTCCCACTTTGCCATAGGGAGGTTCTGTTCAAGGTAATTGCCGCACTCGGCAGGAAGCGCGCCCGGAACGGCTCCTTCAAAAGCCAGAACCCAGTCAAACAGCTCCCGCAAAACCGGCAGAACGTCCTTTGATTCAAGTTTTCCCTCAAAAATGACATAGAAACCGGTTCGGCAGCCCATGGGTCCAAAGTACACGGTACGATCCGCCCATTCTTTGTGGGAACGGAGGAAAGTCGCCCCTAGGTGCTCAAGGGTATGCAAGGTCGGCTGATCTATGACCGGCTCCTTGTTAGGTTCCTTGAAACGAAGATCAAAAGTGGTAAGCACCGTATCTCCAAACCGATCCTGACGGGACACATACACGCCCGGCTTTAAGCGCAAGTGATCAACTTGAAAACTCGCTATCTTTTCCATGTTTTACTCCTTTTATATTGTATACAAACTGTACAAAAACCAATGAAATCACCATGCTCGCAAGCAACGAAAGTCTGTTTGGAAACACAACTACCGCAAGTATTGCAACAAGGGCGGAAATAACAAAAACAGACAGTTTCTTTAGCCTGAGTATCTGTTCTATCAGCAGCACGATAAAGAGAGCGGTCAAAGCAAAGCTTATGCCTTCCATATTAAATGGAATAAGGGAGCCTGCTGCCGCCCCAATAATCGAACCTGCGATCCAGTAGCCTTGATCCAAAAGCGATACAAAAAACATAAACCATGCGCGCTTTTCAGCGGAGAACGGATAATCCGGCGAATAATTCGCTTCCCGCCCGGTCTCTTGCTCCCCCTGCCGGTCGGGTAAGGAGGAAAGCAAGGCAAATGTCTCATCGGTCAAGGCAAAGATAAGGTAATATTTTAATGCGCCGGTTGCATTGAACCGTTTTAGCATAGTCAAACCGTACGCCATATGCCGCGCATTTACCACAAACTGCACCAGCGCGGATTCCATAAGCCCCACGCCGGCCGCAAACAGCCCCACCGCAATATACTGGCCGGCTCCTGCGTACATCACGATACCCATCACAAGCGAAAGCCACCAAGGGTATCCCGCATCAACCAGAAGGAGTCCAAACGCAATGCCGATAACCAGATAACCCAGCAATACCGGTATGGAATAACGGAGCGCATGGACAAATATGCTGCGTTTATTCGACATGGGCGACATCCGTCTAATCCGTATCGCGGTCAATATAGAATTCGGCCCATACCGGAAAATGATCGCTTACATCTTTCGGTTCTATACCCAGGGACGGAAAATCGTATATGGTATCATAGTAAACAACTCCGAACGTACCGGTAAAATCTTCTTGCGCGGATCTGGTGATTATGACTCGGTCATAGGTATTATCGCGTTCCGCTACCGTCGTGTTGTACTCATTCGTGATGATGATCCGGTAATCCGAATCCGGAAACACGGCTGCAAGTTTGTCTTCGTTGTAATAACTGCCGTCAGCGTTGAAGTCGCCCATCACGAGTACATCGGTTTCATTCCACCTATTCTGGAAATATGCAACGACTTCAGGCAACACGGTTATCTCTTTATCCGCATCAGACGGCTGAATATGGGTATCTATCAGGATGAAGTCGAAGTTGTCTTTTGTTTGGAAGTAAACCGCCATAGGGCTGCGCTGAAACCGGTCCGCTGCGTCGTCGTAGGTTGCGCTGTCCGCCGCGATGAGTTTTTCCGTATCATAAATGACCCAGTACTGCTCTTTCGATGCGGTTCTTCCTTCCCGCGGGCCAAGAACGTAATCGTACTTTGAAGGCAAGAGCCCCATAAACTCCTGAACAGGCTCATCTCTTGCTGAACGTACTTCTTGAACGGCAACCGCATCTACATGGGAAATAATATCAACCAGTACGTCAACGACCCGGGTTTTCTTCATTTTCGATGCGCCGAATATCTGTATATTAAAAGAGTAAACCCTGATCTTACCCGCTTCGGAATCGCCGGGCGGCGCGGCGATTCCATCGGGGGGCGGCGCGGTCTGTGTAGTATCCTGCACGGGCGCATCCGGCATATCAATACCGACCGCATCCGCTATGGCGTCCCCGTAATGTTGCCATATATAATACAATGCCAGTATAACAATGATGACGGTAAGCGCCGGCATTAGTTTGGACGGCTTTTTGGATGATGCTGATTTTATATTTTTTATATTTTTTTTAGCCTTTGCTGTTTTTGTTCCGGTTCCGGCGGACGCGGTTCTGTTCTTTGCAGCCATAGTTTTTACTATTATAATCAGTTATGAAACTTTTGCAAGAGATTGAAACGGTATCTTCATTCCTTCCGGCGTCATTTTTAGTGAAATCGCGATGGGCGTACTTGACAAAAAATACGTTTTCCGTTATATTGATTACCGATCTTGGAGAGATGTCCGAGTGGTTGAAGGAGGCGGTCTTGAAAACCGTTGTGCTGCAAGGTACCGGGGGTTCGAATCCCTCTCTCTCCGCTTTGGGCAGCCGGAAGAGCGGATTTCTTTTTTGGTAGAAAAAAACGATGTTTATTGGAGCGGTGACCGAGTGGCCGAAGGTGGCTCCCTGCTAAGGAGTTTTACCCCGAAAGGGTAACGGAGGTTCGAATCCTCTCTGCTCCGTGTTTTTGTACTGAGGTTGTAGCTCAGCTGGATAGAGCATCAGATTGCGGATCTGAAGGCCGCACGTTCAAGTCGTGTCAGCCTCACTGACAATCGTAAGGTTGTTTTTCGTGTCTTGTACAGTAGGTGATAGGTTAATCGTCGTTTCCCTATCCCGCCATACCCTCCTTACCCCGTACGCCGCGTTGCGGTGTACGGGGGTTTTTTATTTTCCCCTATTTATTTCATCATTCTTTCTTGACTTTTTGTACGCTTTCTGCTAGTATTTTGGGCATGAAAGAAATGAAATTTCCGGCCGTTGAAAATCGTCCGGCCTCTGAATTTTTGCTGATGCGTCCCGTTCTCAGGGTAATCTCAAGAACCGGCGGATCCGTGGGGCTGACTTATCTCTCCTCCTCCCCGTCTGCGTTATGTACACGTATAGTGCGGCATTGTAAACGGCGGGCGTTTTACCGGCAAAACCCGCGCGTCATCACGCGGAACGCCTCTTTTTGAAGGCGGAATCTCTCATTCTAAAGACATGCCATTTTATTTTAAAAACAGCATATTTTATTCTAAAGACAAAATGTTTTATTCTGAAGACGGAACGCCCCGTTCTAAAGGCAGCACGTTTTATTCTAAAGATATAGCATTTTATTCTGAAGACGGAATGCCTCATGCTGAAGACAGAACACTCCGTTCTGAAGACAGAATACTTTATTCTGAAGACAGAACACTCCGTTCTGAAGACAGAACAGCTCATTCTGAAGACAGAACGTCTCATTCTGAAGACAGAACAGCTCATTCTGAAGACAGAACGCCCCATTCTGAAGACGGAATGTCTCATTCTGAAGACAGAATGCCGCGTTCTGAAGACAGAACATCTCATTCTGAAGACAGAATGCCGCGTTCTGAAGACAGAACATCTCATTCTGAAGACAGAATACTTTATTCTGAAGACAGAGCATCTTATTTTGAAGACAAGACATCTTATTCTGAAGACAGAACACTCCATTCTGAAGACAGAACATCTTATTCTGAAGACGAAATGCCCCGTTCTGGAGACAGGACATCTTATTCTGAAAACGGAACGTTTCGTTCTGAACATATATTTTTTCATGCTTATGACGG
>JAITAN010000167.1 GCA_031284105.1 Treponema sp.
AGAAGTGGACTTCCCCCGATTCGGGGGAAGTGCAGAGTAGCCTGACCGGGAAAGAGAAATAGAGTATCAAACGTGAGGAGCAAAGTGGAGGGCTGTATATGGCATCCGCGAGTGCGAATCTGTTAAAATGGGCGTGGACGATAATGCCGGTAAGAGGAGCGCGGACAACCTAATAGGGGTGTAGTGTGGGGAAAAAGTCCTGTTAAACGGCGTAAAAACGGCAGGTTATGAGAGGTTTCTCTTTTTTGTCCGATAAAACTCCCCACAGACCGTTTCCCCGTAATTAATCGGCAGAGCCCTAATTTTTAGCGCCGGAGCGGACTCACCGGTTTCCACGTCAACAGCATCAATCTTTTCCAATCAAGATATTTCTTGCAAGATATTTTTTTGGGACAAGCGGATATTTTTTCATCATCAACAATACGTACACGCAATCGGAGAGAAAGGGATTCGAACCCTTGGTACCCTCTCGGGTACACACGATTTCCAATCGTGCACCTTCGGCCGCTCGGTCATCTCTCCAAAAACAATCACACACCGGAGACTTCGGTTTGAATGTCCCCATTACAGGTTAAGTTTTGCAGTGCAAAACTTAAAAGCACACATATAAAAAAGCTTATATTGTAACTTATCGGAGAGAGAGGGATTCGAACCCTCGAAACCCTTACGAGTTTAACGGTTTTCGAGACCGCCCGATTCAACCGCTCTCGCATCTCTCCTATGTTTCTTGTCTAAAATATAATACGCTATCTTGATTTGCTTTGTCAAGTGGATGCGAAGAGACAGCGAAAAAGTAACCGAAAAGAGAGGTTTGAGGCATTATGAAAATGTAACTCGACATACTTCCGGTAGGAACCTGATGTCAAAATGGGGATACCCATGAACGAATGAAAAGCGGTAATACGGGAAACCGGAGGAGAGTACCAAAAAGCGAGCAAGAAAGAAAAAGTTTGATACCTGACCGGTACATTCGGCTCACCGGATATAACCGGAAGTACGCCGGCCATATCCTGTCGAAGCCCGTTCCCGACAAAACCGTAACGACCGTCATAGATGGAGAACCACTGCTTTCAAAGCGGGCAAAAAGTCGAAGGGAAGCGCCGGTTAATCGCGGAGCAATGGGTTTGAAGGTGTTTTACCGGACAAAAAATGAAATTGCTCCCATAACCGGCCGCTTTTACGCCGTTTAACAGGGCTTTTGCTCTCCCTATCACGCTGCTACAGCCCGTTTGACAGGACTCATCGCCCACACCCATTTTAACAGAGCTGGGGTTCGCAAACAACATACGCCCGCCGTTCTTCATTATTCCCCGATAGACCACTTTCCAGTATCCGAATAGCCTCTTTACTATATAAAAGATATGCTCCCCACCGTTGACTTCAGCCACGCTATTTCTCCTTCCCAATTATGCCGTTCTGTATTCAAGATGTTTTATCGGTTCTCTAAAAAAAGATTTCTAGGGAAGCCTGTCAGATATTTTGAACAAAATATCTGACAGGCTCTCCATACTTTCTGTAGCTTAACACTCCATGTGCGTTACCACATGGGTACCATCTCCGAATTCCCCTTTGAGTTTATCTTCAACAAGAGTCGCTATTGCGTGAGCACTCTCAAGCGTTGTGTCTCTATTAAACCTGATGTGTACTTCAATGGCAATATTACTACCGATACGGCGGGTACGGAGGTTGTGCGGATCGTGTATTTCAGGAAACGATCTGATAATGGATAGGATCATTTCCTCTGTCTCATAAGGCAAGGATTTCTCCAACAGCTCGTCAAAGGATGTCTTGATAAAGCGTACCCCTATTATTATGATAAACCCGCCCACCCCGCAGGCGGTTATAGGATCAAGCACCCGCCACTTTTCACCCAAAAATATGGCGCCTGCAATACCTACTGCCGTGGCTATTGACGAAAAAGCATCGGAGCGGTGGTGCCATGCATTAGCCATAACCGCAGCGCTGTTGACTTTCTTTCCGCTTATATACGTCCACTGATACAAAAGTTCTTTTGAAACAATGGAGACGAGTGCCATAATAAAGGCGATTTTTCCGGGTTCTTCCAATACGGCTCCATGCAGATATGTCCAAATCAGCGCCGCGCCGTTGCGGAAAATACCTGCGCCAACCATAAACAGCATAAATCCGATGACCGCTGTTGCAAGCGTCTCAAACTTTCCATGACCATAATCATGGGATGTATCACGCGGTTTTCCCGCCATCTGCATGAAGACTAACACAACAATATCCGTTATAAAATCGGACAGGGAATGAAACGCATCCGCGATCATTGCGCTGCTATGACCAAAGAATCCCGCGAAAAATTTCAACCCCAACAAAGCGGCGTTTACAATGGAGCCGGTAATCGTTATAATATCAATTTCTTTTCTACGGTTATCCGGGTTTTTCATATAATCCTTTAACAGATTATTATCAGGAAATATCCTTCTTTTTTAACGGTTCTCGTCAATTATTCAACAACTGACGAATCGCATCATTCTGAGTCTGGAGCTGCTCCGCTCTCTGCTGTAATTCGTTGTTTCGGGTTTGAAGCGAGCTTATAGAGGCGTCTTTCTCCGTAACGGAGCCTTGCAGCGAAGAAACCTGCGATCTCAAGTCGGTTATGGTATTTTCCCGCGCCGTAAGGCTCTGTTGCAGCGCGGCGTTTTGATTTCTCACTTCGGCAAGCACATTTTCCCTTGAGGCAAGCGTCTCTTCCAGCGTCTGAGTACGGTTCCTCAACTCGTTGACGGCTGTCGAATTCGCGGTATTGTTGGTATTTCTTTCTTGGACACTTCTTTCAAGCTCATCGTTTCGCGCCGTAAGTTCCGCTATGTTTTTTTCATACCGTTCAATTTGCCCGATCATTTCATTATCCGTATCGGTGTTTTCTGCGGGCGCGGCTTCCGCGTCCCTCGCGTTCAGTTGCACGCTGTTGGCGACAAGATTCGAGAGCGTAGTAATAAGCGCTAGCCGCGCCGACTTCTGATCTCGAAATGACTTAATGTCCTGAAAAGATGGGGTGTCGAGAAAATCTTTCAAGCCCGAAAGAGTAGCGGCAGCTTTACTAAAAAGAGCCGCGCCGATTTGCTCGCTGACTGTGGTAAAATATCCGTCTATCTGGCGGTCAATCAAGGCGTTTTTTTCCTGCTCACCGGCGAGACTTCGTATCTGCTCTTGAGCGAAAGTAAGCTCGGTTTGAACGCTTTGCATCTGCGTGGAAAGCTCCCTGTTTTCCGAGCGCTGGCTATGCAGAGCCGCCTCTCGAATACGGGCGTCTTCTAACAGCCGTCCGCGTTCCCTTTGAAGCTCGACAAGCCGCGCGTGGTACTCGTCTTTCTCTTTCTGCAAATCAGCCAACGTTTTATCCTTTTCGCTCTCAAGCATCCCATTATTATCGAAACGAATCTGAACGTTTTGCATTTCTCTATCAATGTTTGCTATTTTCATAAGAATTTCTGCGATTTCGGCATCCTTCGCGCTCACCATATCTTCAAATTCCTTCCGTATTTCCGCAATCAGCATCCGCTCCGTGATACCGGGCGCTGCGTGACCCTGCACAAACCGTACTTCATCCCGTTTATGCGTTACAACAAGCGCGGTACCTCCGAGCAGCAAAAGCAGTACCGCGATTCCGTTTGCCAGCGCCGGAAGCAGGATGCCTTTTTTTTGCGCCTGTTTCTCATAGGGAACAACAGCTTCCCCGCCTTCAAGCTGATCCAGCGTATCGAGACCCGCGAGAATTTCCTTTTGTTCTTCCAGCGAAATACCTGATACCATATCGAAAACTATCGGTTCCATTTTTTCCTCTTTTCCCTTACAAAAGATTATAATCAGATGCGCCGAATAAATCCAGCGTACCGGTAGTCCATTCTTCCTTTGCGTTCAGCACAAGACATTCGACCTCATGCCACGAATCGGCACGCGGACCGGGAAGACGGCGGTTTGTCGAGTTGGTAAACACGATGGTTCTGCACCCGTGTTTACGAAGTTGAACAACATTCACAGGCGAATCGTCGATGTACACATGCGCGCCGACCGCGCCCTTATCCTTCATAAAGCAAATGTCCCAATAGGGAATATCCCATGAATCAAGCCAGTCAACGGTCTGGGTAATAGAGGTTTTGTGTACATATTTAAGATAGAGCCTGTGGGTAATAATACGGATACGTATTCCGTGCATGGACAGTTTCCGCAGTACCGCGGGCGCATCTTGCAGGGGCTGCATATCCCGAAAGAGGTTACGCTGGGTTACCGCAAAACGGTGCAGCTTTTCATAGCCGCCATATTCGGCAATACCCCACTCATTCAGCTCAAAGCTCACTTCCGGAGTCAACTGTTCAATGGGTTTGTTGAGCCATTCCGATGCGATACGGCGCATTGCGCCATAAAAATCACCCACAACGCCATCCAAATCCACGCCAAGAATGAAGCTGCTCTCATCCATAAGTAAGCCGCCTACCAGAGCATATCGGGGTACACGCCCTGAGATGTGAGTTCTGCAATGCGGTTTACCGCGAAAGCCTTATCCTCCTGATACGTTACGCCGAACCATTCGGATTCCGCGTTCACGATCCCAACATTCAAAAGATCGTTCTTGATAAGCCAATCGACAAAGCTGGGAAGATAGCACTCGCTCTTGGGTTCTTTGCCGGAAACCGCAAGGAAATTATCAAAATAACGGGACAAATCTGTAAAAATGGTTACCGGAAAACCCCAGAAATTCATGGATACGGGCGTATCGTCCGGTAAAAACCGCTTTGTTCCATCAGGCGCGGTATTGAAAACGCCGCCTTCTTCCCGCGCAATGGACGTTAACTCCTCAACCGAAATGAGGCTGCCGTTTCTGGCGGCGCATATCCCCCGAGTAACGGTTCCCTTGGGACTTAACGTCTTTTTCAGACTGTATGGGACGATAACCCCATCTTTCAGATCGGACTTTGAAAGAAATGGACCAATGGCGGCAAAAGCTTCCTTGCCGTAGAAATCATCGGCGTTTATGACGGCGAACGGCGCGTCTATCTTCTCTTTGGCGCAAAGGAGCGCATGAACCGTTCCCCAGGGTTTGGTTCTGCCTGCGTTTTTCGTCTCTGCATACAGGTCCGCGGGAATCAGCGAGTCCATATCCTGATACGCAAGATCGTAGTCCACCTTACCATTGAAACGCGCCGGTACACGCGCTTCAAAATCCCGCTCAATATCATGTCTAATGATGAACACGATTTTCCCAAAGCCCGAACGCAAGGCGTCAAACACCGAATAATCAAGCAGTACTTCGCCATTTTTGCCAAGCGCGTCCATTTGTTTTAACCCGCCGTAGCGGCTTCCCATACCGGCCGCGAGCACGACTAACATCGGCTTCTTCTTTTCCATATACATCTCCTTATAATCTCCTGTAGACTACACGATCTCTTGCAAGATTTGCAGCCCGCTCTCTATTTCTTCATCACGTATGGTATACGGCGGCAAAAACCGCAGGGTCTTTGCACCCGCGGCAAGCAGCAAAAGCCCTTTTTCAAGAGCTTTTTCCAGCACGTCCCAGGCATCCTGCGTTATATCGATTCCAATCATAAGCCCTTTGCCCCGAATGTCTCTGATATTCGGCTTGTTCCACGACCGGATACTTTCCCGTATCTTTTCGCCCTTGCGCGTGATTTCCCGCAGAAATGCGGCGTTATTCACGGTTTCAAGCACGACAAGCCCGGCAGCCGCGGCAAGAAGGTTCCCGCCGAAGGTGCTACCGTGATCGCCTATGGTAAGCGTATCCGCGGCCCTTTCACCCGCAAGCGCCGCTCCCGCCGGTATGCCGCCTGAAAGCGCTTTGGCAAGCGTTACAACGTCCGGTTTAACGGTACCAAAACCTTCACATGCGAGGAAAGAACCGGTTCTGCCCACGCCGCACTGTATCTCATCGAACATGAGCAGAATGTCCCGCTCCGTGCAGAATCGCGCCGCAGCCTCAATGTACGCCTGATCCTGCAAATGAACGCCGTTTTCGCCCTGTACGGCTTCGATAAGGAGACCGGCAACCGTATTGTCAAGAGCGCGGTCCAGTGCGGGAATATCCCCGGCCGGCACATAGGTGAACCCCTCGGTAAAAGGACCAAACTCCTCATGGAACCTATCCTGACCGGTTGCCGAAAGCGTTGTAATGGTGCGCCCATGAAAGCTTCCCCGTAACGTAACGATGGTGTACCGCCCGGAACCGTACTTTTTAAGCGAATATTTCCGTGCGATCTTAAACGCGCATTCATTAGCTTCCGCGCCCGAATTGCCCAGAAAAACTCTTTTCATACCTGCGCCGGAACATGCTTCAACCAGTTTTTGCGCGAACCGCTCTGTTACGGCGCTTTGAAAATAGTTGCTTACGTGGATACATTTGGCGGTCTGTTCCGAAACAGCCTGTACCAGCGCGGGATAGGCGTGTCCCAAACAGTTGACTCCGATACCGGAAGTAAAATCAAGGTACCGTTTCCCGTTTCCATCAAAAAGATACGTCCCGCCGCCATGCGTAAATGTTACCGGCAGCCGGTGGTAGGTATTCATAAAATAATCAGACATAACCGTTTCCTTCATTCATAATGTACGGTATAACCGTCTTCGTCATTATCCATATATATAAGGCGCGGATCCCGCTTCGGGGGTTATTCTATCATTGTTCCGATGCCTTCATCCGTGAACAATTCAATCAGGATCGCATGGAGAAGCCGCCCGTCAATGATGTGGGTACGTTTAACGCCGCCGCCAATAGCCGTGATGCAACAGTCAACTTTGGGAATCATACCCTTGCTCACAACGTTGTCTTTCTTGAGCGCATCAAGTTCAGAGCGCGGAATCACCTTGATAAGCGAAGCAGGATCCTCCATATCGCGCATAATCCCCTGTACATCGGTCATAAGCACGAGTTTTTCCGCCTTGAGCGCTACGGCTATTTTTGCGGCCGCGCTATCCGCGTTCACGTTGAGGCTATTTCCGGTCCCGTCTTCTACGGCAACCGAAGAAATAACCGGAATGATACCGCTGTCAAGCAGGGTATCAAGGCTCTTGGTATCAACCGATTCGATGTCGCCAACCAGTCCGAGGTCATGATCCGTTATGCGTATTGCCTTGAGAAGACTTCCGTCTATGCCGCACAGTCCCAGCGCCCTTCCCCCCTGCATTTGGATAAGAGACACAATATTTTTATTCACCTTACCGCACAGCACCATCTGTACGATTTCCATGGTTTCTTCATCGGTGTAACGCAGTCCATTTACGAAACGGCTCTCCGTGCCGGTCCGCTTGAGCATAGCTTCAATTTCCGGTCCGCCGCCATGAACCAGTACGGTTCTGATGCCCACGCACGCCATAAGTATCACATCCTGAATGACCGCGGCCTTGAGTTCTCCGTTGATCATGGCGCTGCCGCCATACTTTACCACTATGGTTTTTCCTTGAAACCGTTGAATATAGGGTAACGCATGAACCAGCACATCGGCGCGCTCATTGTTGGTGATTATTCTCATGAAAAAAGTATAGGTAAAAAAAAGGAAATGTGCAAGATGGCGTCTTTCTCATCGTTGACCGTTCAAAATCACTATATTGAAGCCGTTTACCCTTCCGTTATGCGGGGTGTTCGCCCCGTTATATCCGGTGTAAAGCGCCGTCGCTACCGGTATCGTAAACGGTGATCCCGCGCCGCTCCAATGACATGTTTAAAACATGGGAACGCGGCGTTGGATCGCTTGACAGGCTTTACAGCCATTGTATACTATACTTTTTATGAAGCCGCCTATTTTTTATATACTCCTGGGCATTGCCGCCAACCTCATACTTGCCGCGCTGGTGTTGGGCGTGGTGTACGCCACCGTTGTCCGCTAAACCGGCTCGGCCGTCAGCTTTGCCAGCGCCTTTTCCACCCGTAGCGCGGACGCTTCGGCGCCGAGCAGACGCAGGCTGCCGAACAGCGGCGGACTTACCCGAGCGCCGGTAACGGCCACGCGCAGCGGCATCATCAAGTCGCCGAGTTTCACGCCGGCTTTTTCGGCTTCCGTTTTTATGAACGCTTCGGCGTCAGCATCAGTCATTGCCGCCATGCGCGAAACCAAGTCCTTGCCCATGGTCAAGAGCGTAATGGTTTTTGAAAAAGCGTGTATATCCGCCTTTTTCGGAAAAAATTCGGACGCATCAGGCAGGGGAGGCTCTGAAAACAAATAGGCTACTTTTGCCGGAATTTCCGTGAGAAAACTCACCCGCTCTTTGACAAGAGACATGGCTTCGACAAAGATTCGTTTCTGCTCCGCATCCGGCTCTATTCCTGCGCTTCCCTGTTTCCTCTCTTTTCCAACCTTTTCAAAAATACCGGCTTCAACGGCAAAAGGCAGGGCAAGCTGCGCCAACTCCTCATTGGTTTTCACGCGGATATACGCGGCATTGTACCATTCGAGCTTCTTATAATCAAACACAGCCGGAGCCTTGTTAAGTTTGTCAAGACTGAAACATGCGGCGAGTTCCGCAAGCGTATAGACGTCCTTTCCCTCCTCGTATGAAGCGCCCAAAAACGCCACATAGTTTACCAGCGCTTCGCCCAGATACCCCTGACGCCGGAATTCATCGACACCGGTTGCGCCGTGCCGCTTGCTGAGTTTCTTACCGTCCTGTCCCATTACCATAGGAAGATGGCAGAATTCGGGCGGCGTCCAACCGAAACCGGCATATATGATAACATGGAGCGGGGTTGAAGAAAGCCATTCCTGGGCGCGCAAGACATGGGTTATGCCCATGAGGTGATCGTCCACCACATTCGCAAGGTGATACGTCGGAAAGCCGTCCGATTTTAGCAGCACCGGATCGGGATTGACGTCCCTGTTCTTCCATTCAATATGCCCCAACAGGCGGTCGTAAAAGCCGGTTATCCCGTCAAGCGGGATTTTAAGTCTGATAACACACGGCTGCCCGGAAGCGACGCGCGCGGCGGCCTCTTCCTTCGGAATGGAACGGCAATGGCGATCATAACCGGTTTCGCCGGAGCGGGACGCCTCCCGTTCCAGCCGGATCGTTTCGAGCCGTTCAGGGGAACAGAAACAATAATACGCCTTATCCGCATCGAGGAGCTCAAGGATGTAACGCTTGTAAAGCTCAAGGCGCTCTGATTGGATGTAGGGGGCATATTGTCCGCCAACATCGGGGCCTTCGTCCCAGTGTATGCCAAGCCATGCGAACGTATCATAAAGGTTCTGTACAAAAGCAGCGTCAAAGCGCGTGCGATCCGTATCTTCCAATCGGAGAATAAAAGCGGCGTCCCTTGATTCATGCGCTTCTTTTGAATGGGCAAAAAGATAATTAAAGAGTGCTGTCCGCACCCCGCCAATGTGCTGCAAGCCGGTGGGGCTTGGCGCGTAACGGTCCCGAATCTGCATAATGAGGGAAGTATACCGGAAAAAAAAGACAATTGCAATGGAGGCTTTCTAAAACGTCAGTTTGCGGGAACCGGTGGAAAACAACGCTGAATATCTAATCTTTTATGATAATAACCGTCTCCTTTCCGCATACGGCGTTATGCCGCGCTTCTCCTTTGATCACAGGCTCAGCTTCCTATTCATTCAGCCGGGGATGGTGTAATGTTATGGCTCTTTAACTAAGCCTGTTACGTCGGCATACCTAAGGCTGTTATGGGTACATACCTAAGGCTATTAGGGGTACATAACTAATGCTGTTAGGGATCCATAACTAATCCTATTATGCCGGCATACCTAATGCTGTTAGGGGTACATACCTAAGCCTGTTATGCCGGCATAACTAAGCCTGTTAGGGGTACATAATTAAGCCTATTCATGACCGTGAACTAAGCCTGTTAGGGGTACATAATTAAGCCTATTCATGACCGTGAACTAGTCCTGTTATGCCGATATAACTAAGGCTGTTAGGGGTACATAACTAAGCCTGTTCATTACCATGAACTAAGGCTGTTAGAGGATACATAACTAAGCCTGTTCATGCCCGTGAACTAAGCCTATTATGCCGGCATAACTAAGCCTGTTAGGGGTACATAACTAAGCCTGTTCATGACCGTGAACTAGTCCTGTTATGCCGATATAACTAAGGCTGTTATGGGTACATAACTAATTGAACCTCCCCCGCTTGAAAGGCCATGAAGGTAAGCCTATGATCAAAGAAGGAAGAATCATGGGAGAAAGAAGCGTTTTACGAAAGAGTTTAAGGAACGGGCGGTGGAACCGGCCCGGAACACAAAGCGGAAGCGGGCTTGCCCAAGACCTTGGCATAAATCGGGATATGCCGGCACGATGGATGCGGGAGATGAAGCGGAGTGAAACGGGACCTATGAAAGCTTTCACCGGCAGAGGAAATGCGCGGGATGAAGAGACGGCTCGGCTGCGGAAAGAAAATGCCGGCCTGAGGGAGACGAATGAAATCCTAAAAAAAGCGATAGCCGTCTTCACGGTAGGGAATCCCCGGCAGCGGCGTACCTGTTCATGCGGCGGTATCAAGGACGGTACCCCGTTACGAAGACGGCGGGGGAATTGG
>JAITAN010000195.1 GCA_031284105.1 Treponema sp.
CGAGTAAGCGCAGACAAAACGTTTTTGCAATCCTTTCAGTTTCGTTGTCTTTGTGTCCTTTCGGCAAACTTCCGCCGGTTTACAAAGTTAGTCTATTAGTAGTGAAGGGGAAAGCAGGCGCAAAGCGATTCGGTAACTTTCCGTCCATACCGGTACAGCTTGCTTTGTCAAAGTGCAAAGGCTATGCCGGAAATCACCATAAAATACCGGCATGATTTGGTATGTCCGAGACATTCGGCGGCTATACTGATAATGATAGCACATTTTAGCATAGCGTAACCTATTGTCCATCACAGCGGGGGGAAGTCCATTAAACTCTTTCGTAAAAACTCTTCTTTCTCCCATGATTCTTCCTTCTTTGATCATAGGCTTACCTTCCTGTCCTTTCAAGCGGGGGAGGTTCACCTTGAGGATAAAGTTTTGATCCTTGAGAATTAACTTCTGATCCTCGAAGATAAAGATTTGATCCTTAAGGATAAAGATTTGATCCTTGAGGAAAAGAGTTGATCTTTGAGGATAAAAATAAACTTTTGATCCTTGAAGATTGGGATCGTTGCTTTTCCATCATACACGGCATTGAAGTATCCTATGCCGTCCGGTATAAGAACGCGATTCCATACATACCCCTTGAAAACTTGCTTGACAAACGGTACTATATGCTCGTGGCATACATAAAAAACATTTTTGACAAAAATTTTCTGGAATACGCTTCCTATGTGATACGGGACCGGGCTATTCCTGATGTTGAAGACGGATTAAAACCCGTACAGCGGCGTATTCTGCACACCCTTTTTGAGATGGATGACGGCAAATTTCACAAAGTAGCCAATGTGGTGGGGCATTGTATGCAATACCATCCCCACGGCGACGCCTCCATACGGGATGCGCTTGTGGTGCTTGCCAACAAAGAGCTTTTCATCGACAAACAGGGCAATTTCGGCAATATCTTTACCGGAGACGCGGCTTCGGCGGCCCGCTATATTGAGTGCCGCGCAACGCAGCTTGCAAAAGATATTTTCTACAATCCGAAACTCACGAACATGATCGAAACCTATGACGGACGCAAAAAAGAGCCGCTGCTGTTTCCCGCAAAACTGCCGGTTATGCTGGTGATGGGCGCGGAAGGCATCGCCGTGGGTATGTCTACAAAAATATTACCCCATAATATTCTCGAAGTGATAGAAGCTGAAAAAGCCTGCCTCCAAAATCAGCCCTTTGCCTTGTACCCTGATTTTCCGACCGGCGGACTCGTCGATGTGTCCGAGTACAAAGACGGCAACGGCAAAGTGGTGGTACGTACGAAACTCGATACGTCCGATCCCAAACGCATCATCGTGCGGGAACTGCCCTTCGGTATAACAACCGAAAGCCTTATTGAAAGCGTAGAAGCTGCGGTAAAGGCGGGCAGAATAAAAATACAGTCCATCAGCGACTTTACCGCGGAGAATGTTGAAATTGAGATAAAACTCGCCCGCGGCGTGTATGCGGAGGAAACCGTGAACGCCCTCTTTGCGTTTACCGCGTGCGAGCAGTCAATATCGGTGAATTTCCTCGTGATAAAAGACAATATGCCTGTCGTGATGAGTATTGCAGAGGTGATCCGGTTTCATGCGGGCGCTCTGGTGAATATTCTCACGAAAGAGCTCGAACTGGAGAAACAAGAGCTTCTCGACAAACTCCATGTACGGACGCTGGAACGAATTTTCATTGAGGAGGGTATTTATCACGCGATTGAGCGTATGAAAACGGCCGAAGGCGTAAGAAAAGCGGTTATCGCGGGCTTTGAGCCCTTTATGGAGGACATAGGGGAGCGCGGCATAAGCA
Source organism: Treponema sp. (assembly GCA_031284105.1). Classification (GTDB taxonomy): domain Bacteria; phylum Spirochaetota; class Spirochaetia; order Treponematales; family Breznakiellaceae; genus JAIRKH01. Next base: position 1,825 of record JAITAN010000195.1, read on the forward strand.
AGGACGATGTTGAAATCCTCCTCAAAATCCCCATCCGCCGCATTTCTCTCTACGATATCAATAAGGCAAAAGAAGAAATGAGGGCGATACGGACGCGTATAAAGGAAATCAACGCCCATTTGAAAAACACTATCGCATTCGCCATCAATTTCCTTGACGGTATCGCAGAGATCATCAAAGCAAACTCGGACGCAGGCCGCGGGGCGCGCAAAACCGTTGTCGGAAAATTCGGCAAAGTCAATGTAAAAGAAGTGGTGAAGAAAGACGTTTTACTGAAATACGATGCGGCAACGGGCTATACCGGCACCGCGGTGATCGGTGAAACGGTTGCGGAAGTGTCGCCGTTTGATCGTATTCTTACGGTACGCAAGAACGGAGTGTATTCGGTACAGGATCTGCCGGATAAGCTTTTTATTGGGAAAGGCTCATGGTGGATAGGCGTTGCGGACAAAGAAGCCCTCGCGGACACGGTATTTACCATCATCTACAAGGAAGCGGAAACCGGTTTCCCGTGTATAAAGCGCTGCGTCATCGAGGGGTGGATCATGAACAAGGAATACGCTTTTGCCCCTGAACATGCCGAAATTCTGCTTATCGACACCCGCAAGAAGTTTTCTTTCACCGCGCATTACCTGCCCAAACCTCGCGTTAAAATTACCAAAGAGACGTTCAAAGTACAGGATTACCCGGTGAAAGGGGTAAAAGCCGGCGGCATCCGGCTCGCCGCACGGGAAACCGACAGGATAGAAACAAAAACTACCTGAAGAGCGGTCGGAGAATGGTTGTTTGAGATTTCCCCTCGGCCTGCCTCCACAGATATACCATACCATGTTGAATTACGGCTTGCAATGAGAGCCGAGTGCGTTTAATTATTCGATCCGGCTAAATCTGACTTGTTGGAAAGCTTTCTTTTGAAGATTATGCCTAATATCTCCTCTCCTTAAAGGTATCGTGTAAGCCTTGCATTGCGGGGCCTTGAACCCTTCTTCGCGCCGCCGATACTAACCGCCCAGAACGCGGGCATTAGCCCTCATACAAGACACCGGTTGATTTATAAAATAAAAGGCTATATAATAGAAAAAAGGAGTTCCCTATGTCTGAAAAACGCGAGTTTGATTTTACTATTGAAGAATTAGGAAAACGAAACATTAAATCGCCTATCATCATGTCGAAAGAACGAGGCGATCAGCTCGTTAACTATGTTACCGATGATCAGTTTATTATGCTGGATCCGACAGTAAAGCTCGGACCTCAACCAACCTTAAAGCGGAGTCAGGTGCTTGAAGTGGCGGGACCACGGGAGATGATCTATTTCCAGCCTTCCCATGTTCATGCAGGAATAGTGAGTTGCGGCGGTTTGTGTCCCGGCATTAACGATGTAATACGCGCTATTGTCCGGTCTCTGTGGGAACGCTACGGCGTACATCGTATCAGCGGTATCCGCTATGGATACAAAGGCTTTTTGCCGGAATATGATTATGCGCCCCGCGAATTGAATCCCGACAGGGTTGACAACATTCATAAGCTTGGAGGCACCTATCTTGGAAGCGCCCGCGGCGGCGGTAAGGAGGTAAGCAAGATTGTTGACGCCATGGAGCAGCTAAATCTCAACATGCTCTTTACCATCGGCGGAGACGGAACCCAGCGCGGTTCCCTCGAAATTGCCGAAGAGATAGAGCGGCGCAAACTTAAAATAGCGATGATCGGGATTCCAAAGACCGTTGACAACGACTTTGCCTTTATCCAGAAATCTTTCGGTTTTGATACCGCGGTTGCCAAAGCTGTTGATGTTCTTGCTTCGGCGCATATGGAGGCGAGTTCCCAGATCAACGGTATTGGATTGGTGAAACTCATGGGGCGGGAGTCCGGCTTTATCGCGGCCCATACGGCGCTTGCAAGCCATGAAGTCAATTTTGTCCTTATTCCCGAAGTGCCTTTCAACCTTGAGGGGTACAACGGTTTCTTCCACCACCTTGAGGAACGGATCAATAAGCGGAAACATGCGGTTATCATCGTTGCGGAAGGCGCGTTGCAGGATCAGCTTGCATCCGGCGAAAAGGACGCAGGCGGTAATATTAAGTTTGGCGATGTCGGCGCCTATCTCCGAGATCGTATTGAGAAATACTTCAAGGCAATCAAAGTTGAGATCAACCTCAAATACATTGATCCCAGCTATATCATCCGCTCGGCGCCTGCTTCGCCCATTGACTCCGTGTACTGCGAACGACTCGGTAATGCTGCCGCCCATGCGGCGATGGCCGGTAAAACCAAGGTCGTCATCGGTCTCGTAAACAACGAGTTCGTCCATATCCCGATGAAAGCCGCTATTTCCCACCGCAACCATGTTGACCCGGAAAGCAGCCTGTGGCGCGATACGCTTGATGCGACGCACCAGCCCACGCTCATGGTGAATCAGTTCGACCCGCCGGGGGCGTAAAACCCGTCAAGCCACGAGCCGCGAGGCGAAGTCCGCACGATGAGGACTTCGCCGTATAAATTTTAACGCGGAGGATATATGGAGAAAATAAAACTTTCATCTAAGATATTAATTATTAGCGGATCTATTTTTCTAGTATATGCTTATTTAGGAAATTATATTGCCTTGCCGGGTATCTCAGATTCTTGGAAAGAGGCAGAACGTCGGCGGCAGGAAACGCTTCCGATATGAGCGTGATAATTGGGGCAATAAAGACAATCATTTGGTTATTTTCCTTTCAACTTGGTATTTTCTTTATAATGTTAGGCAGTTTATTGTACATCACGGCAAATAAAAAATATATCTCATATTTTATTTCTGGTGTTATTATTTGGCTTGGTATCGCAGGAATACCAAATATCCCTGGACCTTTTAGAGTATTTTATGCCGGCAGTGGTTTTATTGTATTATTGTTAATACTAATTTTATTCTTCTTCTGGACAAGAACTAATAGGGGAATAGTATTTTTTTCCTTCTTATATTTAAAAATGATCGGATATATATTCTTTGCATTAATTTCGTGGGATGTATGCGGACTTGGGACTATGGGCAGGATTTTAAATATAGAAACAGCCTATAAATCTGGAACAGAACCAATGATAATTACTCAAATGACAAAGATTATGTTTGAGTTTATATTTGCATGGGGATTTACGGCGTTAGGACAATACCTTGAATATAAGAATAGAAAAACATAAACAAATTGGAACTAAAATATAATCGGAGGCTTTTATGGCAACGATAGTACGGGAAATGGTTGAAAAATCTTATGAAATTGGAAAAAACTATATAATGAAAATTTCGATAGGAATCAAGGGGCAAGAATACTCAACCAACAATACAAAATGAATTACAACCCTGCGCTAATGTATATAGGAGACCTTATTTCAATATTGAATGGAAAGGGATATAAGCGCATAGTGGCAGAAGATGATATAAAGTATTTTTGGGTAATGCGTGAAAAGTCGGATCGGTTCAATGTTTACGGCATAATTCCCTCTCCCGATACGCCGGTCATGAAACAAAACCGGATACGGCAGGAAACGGATATAACATGGATACGCGATGAACGGTACCGCGTCCTTATAGCGGTCATTGGCAGGGGGGCTAGGGACGCGGATATCTGATGAGAGCCGCTTAAAGCCATAGGGTAGATCAAACCTCTTGAGCGGAAGTCCCACTTTACTCCAAACAGCCGCAGCCCCTTTTCCCCTGTTCCACCCCCATCGGCAATATACTTTACATAAAAATTATCGTCCGCTCATAAGCGCCGCCCATTCATTAATTTCCGGCTGGGTAAGCTGCGCCGGATGATTAAGCGGTTTATCACTTTTGGGATTGATTCTGAATGAAGCGGGCAGCGGAATATCTATCACCGGATACATCCAGTTGGTAAGCGGAATAACTTCCTGAAACGAAGGCGAAAGCATAAAATCCAGGAATTTCTTAGCATCCTCCTTGTTCTTCGCATTACGCAACAGTCCGGCAACCTCAACCTGAAGCACATGCCCATCATTGAAAAGGGCGGCTTTGTACCGTTCGGTTTCCTCATATTCAAGGTGATACCCCGGGGAGGTTGTATAGGAAAGTACAAGCGGCGCTTCGCCTGAAGTAAAAAGTCCGTAACCGGTATCCCAGCCTTCCGCAATGGTCAAAATGGACGGGGAAAGCCTTCTCCAGTAATCCTTCCAGCCGTCCCCATATACCGTCTTTGTCCACGTCAAAAATCCAAACCCCGGCGAAGAAGTGCGCGGATCCATGAGGATGATTTTTTTTGTATACGCAGAATCAGTCAAATCTTCAAGGCGTTGCGGCGGATTAGGGATCTTTTCACTGTCGTAAACAATGGCAAAATAACTGTAATCAAACGGGATAAGGTGAAACGTTTCGTCAATAATGAGTTCACCGGCAATCCCATCCGCTCCAACAGGCTTATACGCTTCCAAAAGATCGGAACTCAAAGCCCTTTCCGCGTAATTTTGATCGATACCAAGTATAACATCGGCATCCGCTGATTTCCCTTCCAGAAGCAGCCTTGACAGCATGGAACCCGCATCGCCGTGGCTCCTCCATTTGATCGTGATACCCGTTTGCCCAAGAAAGCGTTTGCTTACTTCAGTACCCGGACCCCACTCCGAGTTAAATGAATCGTACGTCCAAATGACGACTTCACGGGCGGATGCTTCCACATTCCTGCCGGTATTTTTTCTCGTACATCCGATTGCAAAAAACGGAGAAACAACCGCCAATAAAAGCAGCGCGCTTGAAAAAACGCTTGAAAAAGCGCTTCTTGTCTTTACCATATATGCCTCCTCTTCCATGTCTTACACATGGTTTTAATCAATAGTATCGGAGTATATACGATCATACAAAAAAGCTTATAAGAAAGGCTTTTATTTCCCTGCGCCGGTATTATCCGTATCAGGTTCAAAGGGTATAATCTCAGGCGTCCCGTTGATTAAGCATATCAATCAACCGGTCAACCACCCCGATAAAATCTCAATAAAAAAATACGGCTCCACACAGGAACCGTAGAGCGGGAAACGGGAGTCGGACCCGCGACATCGACCTTGGCAAGGTCGCGCTCTACCACTGAGCTATTCCCGCAAAAGCAACTATACAGTACCAAATTCTTTTTAATATGTCAAGCGGTTTTAACCAAAATCTCACAATTTTCTTATTACGTCTCACATCTGCTTGCAAAATGAGCCGCCCGAGGATCGAACTCAGGACCCGCAGATTAAGAGTCTGCTGCTCTACCAGCTGAGCTAGCGGCCCCTCATCATCAAGCTGTTTTATGGGTAAAGTATAGAAAAAAACGCAGCATATGTCAAGTCTTATGCAACTCTTTTTTATACATTTACGCAATTATCATCAGAAGTATACCCCTCTTCGCAGGATGCGGCTTCGGTCAGACATGACATAGGCTATATCTGACCGCGGCTTTTTCCATCGCTTTAATGGTTTCTTCATTATGATAGGGTATACGTCGAGGCGCGGTTTAAGAATCATTTGCAATGGCGTTACAAACCACAGGTCGATACCTCCGCCTTGTGAAAGCAAAGCAAACCGGCTATACTAACTGCCGTCCCGCGTGCGGCAACGCCTGCCGGATGTTGAATAGTATGGAACAAATAACAAATGCCGGCGTGAAAATAGCGTTACGCAAGACGAGTTTAGTTGATTTTCCGGGAAAAATCGCATCGGTTCTTTTTTTTGCGGGGTGCGGCTTGCGCTGCCCCTGGTGTCATAACCGCGAGTTGGTGCTGACGGAAGCCGCGGCCGCGCCGGCAGATGTACAAAGCGCGGCTTCGGAGATGCTTATTGGTCCTGACGATGCACTGTCGCATATCAAAAAACGGCGGAACGTACTGGGAGGCGTTGTGTTGAGCGGCGGAGAGCCGACACTGTATCGGGATCTGCCGGTTATGATACGGCGGATTAAAGAAATAGGGCTGTCGGTTAAACTGGATACGAATGGCATGAATCCCGATATGCTCAAAAAACTATTTGAGACAACAGAGACCGCTCCCGATTATATTGCTATGGATTTGAAACTCGCGCCCCATCGGTATGGTGAAATAGCGCCGAACGCCAAAAAAGCGGAAGACTCACTGCGCAAGAGCGCGGAACTTATCCGTAATTCGGGAATAAAACACGAATACCGTACGCTTGCGCTGCCCAATATCACAGAAAACGACATCGCCGCGCTTGCAGGACTGACCGACGGCGCGCCGTGGTATGTCCGGGCGTTCAGACCGGGAAGCTGCCTCGATCCGTCATGGAACGGTTTTGATGCGTCAACAGAGCAGGCTATCGGTATGCTGGCGGACAAGATACGGGCATTGGGAAAAAACGGCATGGCAGGCGGCCTCTAACGGCAACGATCCGCCCGTGTTGACACTTCAACCGGTATGCGGTATTCTTTACCACGCAATAAAATTGACCGGCATCGTATACATAAAACGGGAGGAAAAATATATCGTATGGGCGATCATTTTTTATTTGTTATCCGTAGGGAGAAAGGAAGCGTGCGTTTGGGTATACTCGTATTTGCAGCGCCGAACCTTGCAATCTTTCCGTTTTATTTTTTAACGAGAGCTGCCGGTAAAAAAATGGTTACCTATCCGTATTCATGGCATTCCGATCCTGAAAAGAATTCCGGCTTTGGTACCTATACGATGGTAATCCTCAAGGGCATATTTGCCGGCGCTGCGGTTTTTTCTCTTTTTTCTTTTTTGCCGCCGTTTATAACTTTTACAAGATCCATGGAGAATCTGTTTTACGCCGTCATAGAAAAGCTGTTGTTATACCGGCGCTTTTATGCGCAGCCGGTTCCTTTGATTACGGGGAACCCGCACGCGCGATTGAAACGATTCTTGAAAAGGTGAAAGAATATGAACACGGATTATGATTATTATAAGATTGCGAACAGAGTAACCCTCATGGCAATGGGGGTATTCATGGTTTCCAGAGTGATAAACGCGCTTGTTTTGGGCGAAATCAAGCAGGGGATTATTGGCGGGGCGGCTTGTGCGGCGGCTATTTTATTTACGTTTGCCGTACAGCGTATGAACAAAGCGCTCAATTCCGCCCTATTTGTACCGCTATTTGTGTATATTATCTACATTGCGGCGTCTTTCTTTATGGACAGCTTCACCTACTTTTTCAGCATGTATCTTGCTATTCTCTGCATAGGAATCATGTATAATAACCGTCAGAGATTACTGCAATTCATTATTATAACGCTCATCATAAACATCATACTCGTCTATTTCCGTGTACCGCTTTCCCACATGGGAACGCGCGCGCCCTTTAGCGAGGTTGTCGTACACAGCGTTCTGATGCTTTTTAGTTCCTCAATGATTTACCTGATTACCCATCTCGCATCCGACAAAAACAACAAAGCCGTCAAAGCCGAAGATACGTTTCACACCCTCATGGCGACTACCCAAAACAAGACCGCCATCCTTGATGAATATAATTGCATCACCTATATAAGCAAGCCTATGGCGGAATTCGCCGGCGTCGAGGATGCGGAGCCGTATATCGGCAAGCCTTTTTTAGACCTGTTTGAAAACGCGGCCGTCAATCTCATGTTCGGCGAAATTCTAAAAGCGACGGGCACCTTTGAGGAGACGCGGGAGGTTAAGCAGGGCGGCGCGGTGTACTATTTCAAAATTATCTCCGATAAACTACAGGGTACTACGAAAGGGCGCTTTATCGACATTACGGATATTACGCCGATTGTTCTGGCGAAACTGGAAGCGGAGACCGCGAACCGCGCAAAAAGCATCTTCCTTGCGAATATGAGTCATGAGATACGTACGCCCATGAACGTCATCATGGGCATGAGCGATCTTATGCGTACCGATAACCTTGACGCCATACAACAATCCTATTTTAAGAATATCAGGAAAATGTCCAAAGTGCTGCTGTCCATCATCAATGACGTGCTTGACTTCTCAAAAATTGAAGCGGGTAAATTCGATCTTATTCCGGTACATTTCGACCTTTACGCCTTATTCGACAATCTGTATTCCATCAATTACTTCCTTGCGGAGAATAAAGGACTGTATCTGGAGAAAGACTTTGACGCCGCCCTTCCCCGTGTGCTTTATGGAGACGAGATACGCATCCGGCAAATTGCAACGAATCTTCTGAACAACGCCATTAAGTACACCCGAAAAGGGTCCGTGCATTTCCGCATGAAAAGCGGCAAACGGTACGGCGTTCTGTACCTTATTGTCGAAGTGGAAGATACCGGTATCGGCATACAAGAAGAATATATTCCGAAAGTGTTCGATAATTTCCAGCAGATCGATATCTTCAAAAACCGCGGCGTCATGGGAACGGGGCTGGGGCTTCCCATTACCAAACAGCTTACCGAAATGATGGGCGGTTTCATTGAGGTCAAGAGTCAATACGGCAAAGGTTCGGTTTTTATGGTGTATATTCCCATTATCCAAGGAGACGTTTCAAAAGTAGAGATCGAGACGGAGGGGCTTCAATTTGTTGCCGCGCGTGAACATGCGGTTTCGGTACTGGCGGTTGACGATATGCCGATGAATCTTGCGGTTGTCGGCGGGTTTCTGAACAGGCACAAGATACCGGCCGATTCCGTAACAAGCGGTATGGAAGCGATCCGTTTTATAGAGAAGAAGGCGAAGGAAGGGGGCATGTACGACCTCGTCTTCATGGATCACATGATGCCTGATATGGACGGCATTGAAACCGCAAAGCGGATACGGGAGTTGGGTTTTACCATGCCGATAATCGCGCTTACCGCAAACGCCGTTGCCGGCGCCAAAGAACTGCTGCTTAAATCCGGTATGGATGATTTTATCAGTAAACCGATGGAAGCGTACGCCTTGAATGCGATATTGATAAAATGGCTTCCTCCTGAAAAGATTTGCGTACAGGGCGATGTATATGACAAAACCCGGTTTGCTTTTCAAGAGCGGGATGCCTCGGTTGATACCCTTACGGGTGAACTTTTGAACATTGCGGGGCTTGACGTGGGGAAGGGGCTGCACTATTCCGGCGGCGCGCGGCAGTACCGCAAACTGCTCCGGCAGTTCTGCGCCAACTTTGGCGAAGGGGCGAACGATCTGCGTGAAAGGCTGCGTACCGGCGATTGGCAGGGGTATGCGGGGCGCGTTCACGCTTTTAAGGGCATATTCGGCGCGCTTGGTATGCGGAACCTGTCCGAGCAGGCGGAACGGCTGGAATTCGCGGGTAAGGATGCGGCCGGAATGAACGCGGGCCGCGGTGAAGAAACGCGGAAAAAGGATGCAGCCTTCTGTAACGATGATGCCGAAGCGTTTATAAAAGCCATGACCGATTTTCGGAACGCGCTGCTTGCGACCTCTCTGTTTGAGGATGAACCGTGCGGCAAAATCACGGTTGAACCGGCGCGTGCGCGGGAGAAACTCGCGGCCCTGCGTCAGGCATGTACGTCCATGAAAGCGAAGTCCGCGGGCGAAATAGCCGACGAATTGCAGCGCTTCGCTTTTGACGAGAAAACCGAAGCCGCGGTTAGGTATATCTGCGGGTTAATTTCTTCTTTTGAATATGAAAAAGCCCTTGAAAAAATAGATGAACTTATAATATAAGCGATTGGGCGCGTTTGACGGCGGGCTCACTGTAAGGGAACGCAATGACGCGCCGCGGGGGGCCGTCCGCGGCGCGGGGGGCCGTCCATGCCCCGCGCTTTTTCATGGTTCCTTCTGTATTCGTCATTTTTTTTCTTGAATTCTTGTACGCGTTCCGGTAGTATGGCGGGCCTGAAAAAAATGAAATTTCCGGCCGTTGCAAACCGCCCGTATCCTGAAATCTTTCTGATGCGCCCCATTCTTCGGGTGCTCCCAAGAACCGGCGGCGCCATGGCGCCGGCTGATTCCCCTTCTCCGCTATGTACCCGTATATTGCCGCCCTGTAAACCGCGGGCGTTTTACCGGCAAAACCCGCCCGCCATCACGCGGAACGCCTCTTTTTGAAGGCGGAATATTTTGTTCTAAAGACGAAACGCCTCGTTCTGAAGACAGAACGTCGCGTTCTGAAGACAGAACATCGCGTTCTGAAGACAGAATACCTCATTCTGAAGACAGAATACTCCATTCTGAAGACAGAACGTCTCATTCTGAAGACAGAACGTCTCATTCTGAAGACAGAACGTCTCATTCTGAAGACAGAACGTCGCGTTCTGAAGACAGAATACCTCATTCTGAAGACAGAACGTCTCATTCTGAAGACAGAATACCTCATTCTGAAGACAGAACGTCTCATTCTGAAGACAGAACACTCCATTCTGAAGACAGAATACTTTATTCTGAAGACAGAACACTCCATTCTGAAGAC
>JAITAN010000231.1 GCA_031284105.1 Treponema sp.
TATACGCCAGCCCTTTGTGAAAGTCTCCCTCCGTTAAGTAGTCCTGCGGACTCTTGTATTCTATGATGTTCCTCTCGCGGAATATCCTCCCTATGTTCTTCTCTATCTTCACTCCCGCCGGTTTCTTCACGATTATCACGTCTATGATGAGCGGTTCGGTTGTCAGTTGATGTTCCGCCTCAAAGCTCAAGACGTCCAGATAGTCTTCCAGTTCCAGCCGCAGCGCGCCGTAGAACGCCGGATGCCATGCTATCCGCTCTTTTTTCTTGCCGCCTTCGGGCTTTTCTTTACTCATTTGCCTTATGATACCACTCTTCTTTCGTTCTTTCAATCTATTGTTGAAATGCAAGAGCGTTCCTTACAGGAATGAAGCCCAATTCTTTACCGGAATGAAACTCGCTTCCCTGCCGTGCGCCGCCTTTGATACCAACAGCGAAGTAGTAAACAGGCTGTGCCTGCAGCCTGTGGCTGTTGAAAAAAACGGAAGATTACGCTACACTTGCCGCACTATGAATATCATTGAACCGCGTGTATTAAAAGGGTTTCGAGATTTTCCGCCAAGCGTGGAAATTGGACGGAGAGAGTTGATTGAAAAAATAGAAGCCTCTTTCAGATCGTTTGGGTTTGCGCCGATTGATACGCCCGCCCTTGAATACGCCGAAATCTTGCTCGGTAAGGGCGGCGGGGAAACCGAGAAGCAAGTCTACCGGTTTACCGATAACGGGGGACGCGATGTGGCGCTCAGGTTCGACCTTACCGTGCCTTTTGCGCGCTTTGTCGCCGAACACCGTTCTGAGATTACCCTGCCTTTCAAGCGGTACCACATTGCCAAGGTATGGCGCGGCGAAAATACCCAGCGGGGCAGGTACCGCGAGTTTACCCAATGCGATTTCGATATTGTCGGCTCAAGTTCACCGGCAAGCGATTTTGAAATCCTCCTCGTCATGCGCGATACGCTCAAAGCCATAGGCGCGGGCGGCGTTACGATACGTCTCAATCATCGCGGGCTTTTCAACCGGTTTCTCTCAACGCTCGGACTGCTTGATAAATCCGCGGACATTTTGCGGCTGGTAGACAAGCTCGCCAAGATCGGACGGGACGCTGTTGTAGGGCAGCTCTCCGTTATCGCGGGCGATAATACGGAAAAAATCCTGCAATTTATCGAGGCGAAAGGCAGTTTTGAAGAAGTTCTTGACCGTCTTACCGAGCTTTCCGGCGGAACATCGCCCGATGGGACATCGGCAGAATCAGGGCGGCTTGCATCGCTTCGAAAGTATATGCTCCAAAACGCCGCCGACGGCGGCGCCGCCGGTGGCGGCGGTGCGGATTCCTTCATCCTTGATCCGTCCATCACACGGGGGCTAGACTATTACACGGGCATCGTATACGAAACCTTCCTCAACGATATGCCGGAAATAGGTTCCATCTGTTCCGGCGGACGATACGATAACCTCGCGCGTCTGTACTCTAAAGAGAGCATAAGCGGAGTAGGCTCTTCCATTGGGCTTGACAGGCTCATAGCCGCCCTGGAGGCGCTTGGCAAACCGGAGCCGAAGGCTTCCTATGCGCGGGTAGCAGTCGCTTGCGTGAAAGAAACGGACGCGGGCGCGTATCAGGCGTTGGCGAGCCGTTTTCGGAACGTGGGGCTTGCCTGCGAGGTCTTTTTTACCGAAGAGAAACTCACCAAACAGTACATGGCTGCGGAACAGAGGGGCATCCGTTGGCTTGTCATCCCTCCTGTTGAAAACCCGCTGCAAGGGAAACTCGTACTGAGGAATCTGACGGCTCGGGAAAACAGCGAAGCGGTATCCGTGGAAGAAGCCGTTGCGCGGTTAAAGGCGGCTTTAGACGCGTGAGTATGCCCACGCCCTTCCCTTCTTCCCGATCCGAGCGACAATATTCAACTTGGTCAGTACAAATACGGTTTTCCGCGCAAGAGGAGGGCTGATCTTTGCGCGGAGCGCCAAATCCGCAGCCGTCCACCGTTCATCCCGTTCAAAAGGCGCGAACTGGAGATAGTCCGCTCTTTCCCGCAGCGCAAGAGACGGATATTGGGCAAGGAGCCGTTTGTCCGCGATGCTTACGCGCTTGCGCCGCCATGAGCCTTGACCATCATCACGCCGTGTTTCCGCTATGTCAACAAAGGCAAGCTCTATGCAGACGTTGTCCAGCGCGGCGATTTCCCAGCCGTGGACCAGCGCCTTGAACACATCCCATTTACTGCCCGACGCCGGACTTTTCCGCGAATGAATGAGAGAGCCGTCTTCTTTATAAAGGTCTATGCGTTTATGCAGAACAATAGGGTGGACGATGCGGAGTTTATACCCGCGTGAAAGGTTCTGTACCTTTTCCTTGAGAGGAGCGAAACTTCCCGTTTGAACCTCAATTATCTCGCCCGCGCGGGTAATGCCGTCACAGATATAATTTCCCGATACCCCGCGCATGGGGCTAACGGCAACTTCGGTTTTTCCGTCAAGCCCCGCGTATTGTACTTTAAGTTCATAATGAAGCGTGTGTTCTCTTTCCATATAACTCTCTATTGACATTATCCATGAGTAATTTATAATATAGATTTCATGGACATTATTCACACGCCGGTTTTGCTGGAAGAAACGCTATCGCTCCTTGCTCCCCGGTCAGGCGGGGAAGTGATGTGTGATGCAACGCTTGGGGAAGCCGGTCATACCGAAGCCTTTTTGGAGCGTTTCCCTGATTTACAGGTTATCGGAATTGATGCGGATATGTCAATACAGGACATAGCGAAAAGGCGGCTTGAACGGTTTGGCGCGCGGGCGCGGTTTTATCACGGCAGGTCCCAGGATTTCTTTGCCCGCCATGAGCACGCAGCGTTTGGCGTTGAACTGTTCGATACGGTACTGATTGATTTGGGGGTGAGTCTTTTCCATTATGAGCGTTCGGGGCGGGGCTTTAGTTTTGCAAAGGATGAGCCGTTAGATATGCGTATCGACCCTTCGGAAGGAGAGACCGCAGCGGACATCATAGCGCGGCTGCCTGAAAAGGAGCTGGCAGACCTTTTGTACCACAACGCAGCGGAACGCCATTCGAGACGGATCGCCCATTCCATTGTTGAGGAGCGCTCGCGTTCGCCTATTACCACATCAAAGCGGCTTGCGGACATTGCGGCGCGTTCGGTTCCGGCGCGGTACCGGTACGGGGCCATACATCCGGCGACAAAGACGTTCATGGCGATCCGGATCGCGGTGAACGGCGAACTTTCGGGATTGCGTCCCTTGCTGGAATCGGCGTGGAAAGCCCTGCGTAGCAAGGGGCGGCTGGGGGTCATCTCCTTTCACTCCCTAGAGTCGAAAGGGGTTAAGGACTATTTTAGGGAACTCGCAAAAAGCGGTCTAGGGCGGCTTGCAACCAGAAAAGCGGTTGGTCCGGGCGCCGAAGAAACAAAGGTGAACGCCCCTTCAAGGAGCGCTCTTTTACGGGTTATTGAAAAGATTTGAAAGAACAGGGCGGTGCAGTCGCCCTGCGCCCCTACGAGGTCTGACCTGTCAGAGGTCGCGCGCTGCGTACAGCCGCTCTGCACAGGAACGGTTTCCCAATACATCAAGGTTTTGAGGAAAGATCATTATTAAAAAAGTTAAAAAGGTTAAAAGATTGAAACGTGAGAACATTGTGGAGAAACATAGATAAGGAGAAAGCTATGAAAATGAATTATAAAATTCTGACGCTTGCTTTTATTATTACGATTCCGCTTTTTTTTGCGGCCGTAGTATGGCAGGCTAACCGGTACAATTCCGTCAGTAATGTAATAATTCGGCTTGAAGAAGATCAAGAACAATGGGTTAATGCGTCAAAACGCCTCATTGCGGGCGGCGCGGCTTATATGTCCGCTGCTAGAATCGAGCAGTTAGCCAAAGATATGAAACTTGAGAAAATACCCCCTGAAAACATCATCCAAGTACAGATATATCAAGAAAAATAACCGGTGAACCTCATGACCTTCGGCGGGCTGCGCGCGGCCCTGCCTGACGCTATAGCAACCGGAGCGGCGCTGGAAGCGGACGCGGGTTTTTCATCGGTGTGCATTGACTCGCGCGTATGCCGGGCGGGCGCTCTGTTTGTGTGCCTTCCCGGAACGGCGCGGGACGGGCATCACTATGCGGAAGCGGCGTTCAAGGCGGGCGCGGTCGCGGCCCTTGTTGAGAAAGCGAAGCTTTCCGGCGAGATGTCCGGCTTGAAAGCAACGGCCCAACAATACGGGGCGCTTCTCTTTGCGACGGACAATACGCTGCACGCCTTGCAGGATGCGGCGAAGGCGTATCTTGAGCAATTCCCCCATTTGCTTAAAATCGGCGTTACCGGTTCTTCCGGCAAGACAACCGTCAAGGAAATCGCCGGCGCGATCATCTCGTGTGAAAAGAACGTCGTGATGAACAAGGGCAACCTCAATTCCGAGACCGGTCTTCCGCTTTCGGTGTTTGAGGTGCGGGCCGAACACGAAGCCGGCATTTTCGAGATGGGCATGAACCGCGCCGGAGAAATCCGCGAGTTGAGCCGCGTTCTCAAACCGCACATCGCGCTCATTACCAACATAGGCGAGGCGCATATCGGTATGCTGGGTTCTCTGGAAGCCATAGCCGCGGAGAAGAAAGCCGCGTTCTCCGGCTTTACCGGCAAGGAAACCGCGCTTATCCCTTCCTCCGATGCGTTCCGAGATACGCTTGCCCATGAAGTCAACGGAAAGGTTGTGTTGTACGAGACCGTGTGTCCCGCTACAGATTTAGGGCTTGACGGAACGGAGCTTGAACTTGACGGAGCGCGCATCCGCTTTCCCCTGCCCGGAGCGCATAACCTGAAAAACGCGCTTGCCGCAGCCGCCATTGCTAGGGAAGCGGGCGTTAAACCCTCATCCATAAAGAAAGGGCTTGAGTCCGTACAGCCTCTTTTCGGCAGAAGCGAAATCATCCGGGGGCGCGTTACCATTATTCAGGACTGCTATAACGCAAACCCGGACTCAACGGCCGCGGCCATTGGGTTTTGCGACGGCATTGCGTGGAAGGGCAGGCGCGTGTATGTCATCGGCTCGATGCTGGAATTAGGCGCGCGCTCCGAAGCGGCCCATACGCGCATAGGGCGTTTGCTTGCGGCCTCCCGCGCGGACGGCATATTCCTTTTCGGTGCGGAAACAAGGGCGATAGCCGACATTCTGAAAAAGAATGAAACGCCGGAACGCAAACCGTTCTTTTTTACGGAACATATGACGGAATTGTCAAACCTTCTCGTACAACATGTACAAGAAGGCGATCTGGTACTGCTTAAAGGTTCGCGCGGCTGCGCGTTGGAGCGGCTTACGGGGGCGCTAGCTGACCACTAATTTATTCATAAAGAGGGGCGCTATTTCCATGCCACGGTCGGCGTACGGTTGCCCGCCTGTCGCGCCCCCCTGCGGGCGCACTACGTTGCGCCCTACCCCCCAATCCGCCGCCGGAGGCGGTGTACTAGCGTCATGAGCCGCGCCCGTCCGCCTGCCTGCCTGCGCCCGCACCGCCGTCTACCACGCCCTGACCTCGCCTTCCGGCTTCCTTACGCTGACGTTGTCCCCGGATTGCTCAATGACATAAAAGCCCTTTTTCAGCGCGAAGTCAAGGACGTTGGGCTGAAAGATCGCCGCGGCCACCGCGCCGTAGAGCTTCCGCCGGTCGTTATGCAGATCAAAGTACCGGCGCAGCTTTTCCATCCGCTCCACATGCTCCTGAACATCGTTGGTGTTGGCCTGCGTCTTCACCTCCACGGCCAGCGCGCAGTCCCCGTTTTCCAGAAACACGTCTATCTCCGCGCAGATGCCGCTGGCACTGTTTTCGACAATCACGTTTGGCGAGGACTTTTCAAAGACAAAGCCGAGGGCGTTGAACTTCTCCTTGAGGTTTGGGATGAGCATGTGTTCGATTATTTTGCCGAATTTCCTCCCCAAGTCGCTCATCATCTTTTGGTTTTGCCGTATTTGCTTGTCGGTCTCCTGCATGGTCTCCTTGAGTTGTTTGTTAGTCTCCTGAATGGTCTCCTTGAGTTGTTTGTCGGTCTCCCGCATTTGCCTGCCGGTTTCCTTGATCAGCGCATCTGTCTCCTTAAACCTATCATCGGTCTCTTTAAACCTCTCGCCGATCTCTTTGAGCTGCTCACCGGTCTCCTTGATCTGCCTGTCGGTCTCTTTGAACCTCTCATCGGTCTCTTTAGACCGCCTGTCGGTTTCCTGAAACAGAGCCCAGACGTCTTCAAAGGTCAGCCCGCGCACGGGCTGACGCTCCTGTACATTTCCCATGTCAAACCTCCTGTTTAAATATACTCAACTATATCCGAAAAAACCCGTTATGAATAGTTTTATATGACATTTGTCATGAAAATGAAGGAGGCCGCCGCCGCCAACGGCGGCAACCAGCGTCAAACGCCGCGCCGCGCCATCATCCCACGCCGCCCCGCCTATGACGGCAACCAGCGCCAAGCGCCCGCCCACGCCATCCCCCCACGCGCCCCCGCCAACGGCGGCAATCAGTGCCAAGCGCCGCGCCGTGCCATCCCCCCACGCCGCCCCGCCTATGGCGGCAACCAGCACCAAGCGCCCGCCGAAGGCGGCGTTTCAGCGGCAGACACCCGCGCGTTACCGGCGCGAGGGCAAAAAAAATCCCGCGAGGAACGCGGGATTTTTGCTGTAGCGGAAATCAGGCGCGGGGCGCTTCCGTGAAGCGGGGCCTCCTTTTCGCCGGAAGAGCCGCGAGCGCCGCG
>JAITAN010000245.1 GCA_031284105.1 Treponema sp.
GAAAAGATCTGGTTTTATCACTAAAGACTCTGCGATATACTCTGTCGATTTAAACAAAATACCAGAATGTCTTTATGATAGTTATAAACGCAAATATGATTATAATATTTCTTTTAACGGTGTGGTTATGGGAATAAATAGTAACAATAATGAATTAATGAAAACTCAAAAGGGATATTGCATTTATTGGCCATGGTATTACTCAGTAGAAGATCTTATTAAAAATAAAATGTTTGGATTTCGGAAAGAAAAAAGAATAAATGTAATGGAACAATTTTGTTGTATTGGCAGTAGACGCAAGGGAACACACAGAGGTGCTTAGCACCATAGCGTAGGGGTGTCTGGCCGTTTGTGGTAAGCGCAGGCGCCGCCAGGCGCATCGATCCCAATTATGCCGCCGCCTATAACAACCGGGGCAATGCGTATTACAACAAAAAGGACTACCGCCGGGCCCGCGCGGATTATGAGAAGGCATTGCAGCTTGACCCGAATGATGCGACTGCGCGAAACAACCTTGAGCGGCTGCGGGGAATGGGGTATTAACCGCCCCGTATGGCAGGTCTGAACGGCATTGAAGGAGAAACAAAAATGGATATGTTTGGCAAAGCGGCCCCCCGCGGCTCGCTCCCAAAATCCTACCTTGTGGTTTTTAAGCATACTATGGTATGCTGATAATTAAAGGAGGAGAAATTGCATTACAGAAACTACGGCGGAACGGGGTACCAAGTATCGGCCCTTGGACTGGGCTGTATGAGGCTGCCCCGTAACGTGAATGAAGAAAAAGGCGAAGCGCCGGTTAATAGGGAAAAGGCGTTCGAGCTTATCAGATACGCAGCAGACAATGGAATCACATATGTTGATACCGCATTCGGCTACCACGGGACCGAGAGCGAAGCCGTTCTGGGAGAAGCGCTGGACGGGGGCCGCCGCGAAAAAGTGAAGATCGCAACAAAGCAGCCGTTCGGCGAAATGAAGACGCAGGGCCATATCAGGCGGAACCTTGAAAACACCCTTAAAAAACTGCGCAGCGGTTATATCGACATGTACCTTATTCATAATATCCAAAAGCACACATGGGCGGATATTAAAAAACGAAACATCATTGAAGAATTTGAGAAATTCCGCAGCGAAGGGCTTATCCGCGGCATAGGATTCTCGTACCACGGGCAGTACCCCGCGTTCAAAGAAGTGCTCGACTTCTATGACTGGGATATGTGTCAAATTCAGCAAAATTTCATGGATTTGGAACGGGAAGCCACCGAAGAAGCCATTTTCCAAGCGGGCAAGAAAGGCTGCGCCCTGGTGATCATGGAGCCGCTTCGAGGCGGAAGCCTCGCGTCCCCGCCCGCTCCGGTCAAAGCTATCTATGACGCTCATCCGGTACAGCATGCGCCGGTTGAGTGGGCGTTCAGACACCTGCTCAACTACCCCCAGGTGAGCTGCATCCTGAGCGGCATGACCACCTTGGACCAGCTCAAGCAGAACATTGAAATATTTTCAAAGGCCGATGCGGTGCCGGGCTGCATGACCGGAGAAGACAAAGAAATGCTCGCGCGCGTTAAGGCGAAGTACGACTCCATTGTTATGATCCCGTGTACGCGGTGCGAATATTGTACGCCTTGTCCTCAAGGCGTCGGCATACCGGAAGTATTCTCGCTCTACAATGAAGGCATGATGTTCGGCGCGTTTGATCAGCCGAGACGGGGGTACATGTGGACAACAAGGTTTCATCACGAGGCAAGCAGGTGTGTTGCATGCGGCGCATGCGAAAAAAAATGCCCGCAGCGCATAGAAATTATCAAGAATCTACACATAGCGCATGAAGCGCTTAAAGGATGGTTAGAATGATTTTCTTAAAATTCTCAAAATTATTGGCGTATTGTCTTTTGCCGCCGCTATTGTTTTCGGCGGTTTCGTTATCAGTTTCCGCTTCTCCTGTCAAAGAGGCGGCGTCCGCTCCGCTCCGTGTCGGCATCATGCCGGACGCGGACTCTATACCGTTTATGGTTGCCCGTGATGAAGGATTATTTGAAAAAGAAGGCGTTGCTGTGGAATTGGTGGTTTTCTCAAATCCGCAGGAACGGGACGCGGCATTGCAATCAGGCAAGATCGATGGTACGATTTCAGACCTTTTGGCCGCGGCGTTCTTCGCGGCCGGGGGCTTTGACGCCAAAATCACCAGCCTTACGGACGGGCGCTACGGCATTGCGGCGTCTCCCCAGTCCGGCATCACCGATCTCGCCGGTTTACAGGGCAAGAAGATCGGACTTTCAACCAATACCATTATTCAGTACACGGTTGACGCTCAGTTGGAAAAAGCCGGAATCCCGTCCAATGCGTATGATCCGGTGTCCATTCCCCGTATGCCCGTGCGTATGGAGATGCTCCTGAATGGACAGATAGACGCGGCAAGCCTGCCCGAACCTTTGCTGACCGCGGCCGTCGCCCAAGGCGCGGTACTGCTTTCCACCACAGACGCCATCGGCGTTGATGCGGGTATTATGCTTTTCTTGAAAAAGACGCTTGATGAGCGGCTTGCCGACGTCCGAAAATTCTACCGCGCGTACAACGCCGCCGCGGAGAAAATCAACGCCCACCCCGATGCATACCGCGCATTTTTAGTAGAAAAAGCCTCTTTTCCGGCAGCCGTACAAGATGCGTACCGGTTTGTACGGTACCGCAAACCCGCCCTGCCCGACGCCGGACAGATAGAACAGGTTTTCGCGTGGCTCAAAGAGCGGAACCTCCTTTCCGCGGCCCTCGCCGCCTCCGATTTAATTGATGCGAGGGGGATCGACTAGCGCGTGGGCGAGGTCGTCCTCCGTTCAGTATCGTTATCATACCCCCTTGCCCGCGGTACCATGCTGCCGGTACTGGACAACATAAGCGCGGAGATGAAGGGTATTTCCGCGTTGCTTGGACCTTCGGGCTGCGGCAAGACGAGCCTCATCCACATCATTGCAGGCTTGCGGCGTCCCGCCGCGGGCGAAGTAACGATCAACGGACAGGCGGTGCGCGGCGTACGAAAGCAAACCGCGGTTATCTTTCAGGATTACGGGCTTCTGCCGTGGAAAACCGTGTATGCCAACGTCGAACTCCCTTTGCGGCTTGCCCGCGTCCCTCAAAAAGAACGCGCCGAACGGGTGAACCGCCTGCTTGCGGAATTTGGGCTTGAACGGTTCGGTACGCGATACCCAAGCCGCCTTTCCGGCGGCATGAAACAACGGCTTGCTATTGCCCGCTCTTTTGTATCCGAACCGGACCTGCTCCTGATGGATGAGCCGTTTTCTAGTCTTGATGCGATCTCCCGCGAAGAGGCGTCCCTTTTCTTGCTTTCGTTGTACCGCAAAAAAATACAGGAAAAGCGGCGCTGTACGATTATTATGGTTACCCACTCGGTTGAAGAAGCCGTGTACCTTGCCGATACGGTATTTGTGATAAAAGGGAGAAATCCCGGCGTGATGGCCGCATGCATCGGCAACGAGAAGAGAACAGCCGCCGGTTTCAGAAAAACCGCCGCATTTCAGAAACAGTGTGAAATTATACGGGAAATATTGGGAACATAGCGACCGGGCTTCCGCGTATGCTCTGCGAACATACGCAACGCGTTTCCGAAAGACAACAACCTATAAGCCGACGTGAGTTCGATGAATGTCCGCGCCGGTCTATATGGATGCCGGAAACCGCCGCCTCTTTTTGCCCGGCCGGGCAAGGGGTTTTGCAATGGCGTACAAAAGTCTGCCGGGATCACGGCAAACCGGCCGCTTTTTTACCGGTTTACCGGCGGAAAAGCGCGCCAAGCATCAATGCGGATTAGCGGCGCCGCGGTTGCGCCCCGCGCGTCCCCTTTCTTCATTGACAAATAATTAGTTATATGCTAACATTTTCGCTTGGAATTATGGGAGAAAAATATGAAACTACGTACGCGTGTGAGTCTCATTATTATTACCATTATGAT
Organism: Treponema sp.; assembly: GCA_031284105.1. Taxonomy (GTDB): domain Bacteria; phylum Spirochaetota; class Spirochaetia; order Treponematales; family Breznakiellaceae; genus JAIRKH01. The sequence goes on from JAITAN010000245.1 coordinate 3,959, forward strand.
CGGAGCGATTACCGGTATATCGGTTGTTTTGTTGAGCCGTGTGGGCGGTATGCAGGTCCAGACAACATTACAAAGCGCGGAGAGGCTTGTCGAAGAGGAAGCCCGTACCGTAAAAGGTACGTATGATATTCATATCCAGACCGCACGGACTTTGGCGCAGGTAATGGGCGGTTATGAGGGTTTCGAGATAAGCGGCAGGCGGACTATTTTTATCGAAATAATGCGGCGGGTATTTGAATCCAATCAGTATTTAGTGGCGCTTTACTCGGTTTGGGGCGATAATGCTTTGGATGAACAGGATGCGCTGTACGCCGGGGACGCCGCGACCAATACGGGGAGAGGGTTTACCGAAACGGGCGCATTCGTGCCGCTCTTTTCGCGGGAAACCGGCGGTACGACGCTTCGTACCTGCTATGATTATAAAAATATATTGGCATCTTTAACAAACGATGAAGTCATAAGTCTGCCGGAACCCAGAAGGGTGAAGGCTGTTGACACCTACTCGGTCGATTTTATTGTTCCTATTGTTACGCCGCAAAATAAAATCGTGGGAGCGGTCGGGCTTACCCTTGATCTTGCTGAATTCCAATCTGCCGTTGAAGAACTTGTAAGCGGCAGCAACGGCGTTGTAGAAGCGGCGATGTATTCTTATGACGGAACCATAACCGGACATTCGTATAAGGATCGACTTGGAAGAAATCTTAAAGAGGCGGATCAAGCGCTCTATACGAATGATATTGATAACGTATTTGCCGCCGTGCAATCCGGGCAGCCGCTGCGGCTGAATAAGTATTCCGCCGCTTTGAATGAAAACGTCCGGAGATTTCTTTCTCCGTTCAATATAGGCGGCGCAAAGATGCCGTGGTCTATTATGATCGGCGTGCCTGAACGCATGATTTTGTCGGCGGTACATACCGCGGCCGTGTTTACGATCATCATCGGATTGATTTTTGCCATTGGCATCGGCTTTGCTATTTTTTTAATCGTAACCAACATTGTCAAACCTATTAAAGAGAGTGAAATTGCGGCGCTCGCGCTTGCGGGGATGCGATGCGATATCCATTTGTCCGCACGGGAGCGTAAGGATGAAATCGGGGATATGCAGAAAGCTTTGTTTACCGTCAGCGAGAATCTGCAAAAGAGGTTAGACGAGATGAACCTTGAAACCGCGTCTCTTCATAAAAATATAAGTAATAACCTCAAAGAGGTGATAAAAAAATCATCCGCGGAACTTTCCGCCATTACCGGCGGCATGAACGGGGTGGAGCAAAAAACCAATGAGCAGATGAACTTAGTTGGGCAAACCGCACAGGCCGTGGACGATATTGTACAGCACATCAACGCTCTGGAGAATGTCGTTGAATCGCAGGCGCTCAACAGCGTCCAATCTTCGGAGGCTATAGAGAAAATGGCGGAAGATATTGATTCGGTGCGCTCGGTTGTACTTAATGCGCATGAAACCACCGGTAAATTAAGCAAGTCTTCGGGAGAAGGCCGAAAGATGCTGCGTGAACTTACCGAGGCATTATCGGTCATTGCAGAGCAGTCCACCTTCCTTGAGGAGGCGAACGCGACGCTGGTAAACATTGCGGCCCAGACAAACATACTTGCCATGAACGCCGCTATTGAAGCGGCCCATGCGGGCGAGGCGGGCAAGGGATTTGCCGTTGTCGCCGGTGAAATACGCAGCCTGGCGGCTTCATCGGATAGAGAATCGGCGTCTATCTCAAATGAGATAAAGGTGATGCGCGGCAATATCGCCAATATTCAAAAAGCTTCAATTAAAACCGTGAATACTATGGGCGCCATGTTTACGGAAATTAACGATATGGGCGTTTCTTTTGACGGGGTAACAAAGGCGGTGGAAGCCCAATCGGTGAACGGCGCCCACATGCGCGATGCGTTACGTTCGCTTCACGGAACCACAGAGCAGGTGCGTAAAAGTTCCTCGGAAATCCAGAACCGGAGCGGTTTAATTTTGGAGTCCGTTGAAAATCTTAAACATATATCCCAGGAAGTAACCGGTATTGTTACCGGTGTACAAAGCGCCGGTCAGAAAATATCCGTTTCTCTTGAGCTTGCTCAAAAAATTGCGGAGGGACGCTATCTTATGGCGCCGAACCTATAAGGGGGGATGATCATGTCTAATAAAAAAGAGAACCGCGGGATGGAAAGGTATGCCTGCCATGCGGGAATTGGCATCAAAGGGTTTGAAGGTTTTGCCGTATTAAAAGATATCAATAGGGGGGGGTTCTGTATGGTAAGCAAGACCTCTATAACGATAGCGCCTAAAGAGACATTGGCAATACGGATTATTCCCGAAGGCGTTACCGGTATAGCCGCGTTTGACCTCACCGTAGAAGTGCGGTGGGTAAAAAGCACGCCGAACCTTTTTATGGCGGGTTTCTTTGTTAAGGAAGCGGGCGGGATCACGCAGTTGCAGCAGTACCTTGCGTACCTAAAAGGGGAACGGTCCGCCGCACGTAAACTGGTTTTCAAATGGGACGATAGTTTGACTACCGGCAATACGCTGATTGATGATGAGCATAAACAACTGATACAGGCAATTAACGACTTTTTTGAGGCTTGTTACGATAATTCCGGGAATGAAAAATTGCAAAAGACGATAAATTTTATGGTTGATTACACCATTAAGCATTTTTATGATGAAGAGCAGCTTCAACTTCAGTACAAGTACCCCGGTTACGAAAACCATAGGAAATTTCATGAAGGCTTCAAAAAAAACGTACGCAATTTGATGGTTGAATTTATTCGTACCGGGCCAACAAGCGACTTGATTAGAACGGCGGAACACGATATCGGCGATGTGCTTATCAACCATATCAGGCGCGAGGATACGCGGCTTGCCGCGCATATCAGAGGGCAGCTATAAGGGCGCTTTGTTTGCCCGTTCCAAGACTATTGTAAAAAAACGCACGTATCTCCGGCAGCATATCTGAATATGGCCGGTTTTATGTACGCCTCCGAATGTTCCGTTCCCGATCAGAAATACGCGGGCTTGCCTGCTGCCGATAATGCCGAGAAAAAGCGCGGCGCGCGCCGGACGGCCGGTTCCCGCGGGTATATGCCGGGGGATACGTGCGTAAAAGATTCGCCGGCGCCGTATAACGAGAGGCTGGGTAGGGCGTGAAGGAAGCGTTTCGCGTCTCTGTGCGTATGAACGGTAGAATCCGTTTTTCATCTTTTCATATTGTTGATTAGTGTATATGGCCGCTCAAGATCTTTTTGAGCGAACCAGACGATATATTGAGCGGATTGCGTCCGGCATCACCAATGGGGCGCGCTTACTATGAAAAATAGGTTGTGTCCCCGCCTGTTTAAGGTAAAGCGGTTGTACCGATGAAGAACTATTTTTTACGGGCATTGTACTGCTATTCGGCGTTGCCTTTTCCGTAACGGCGCAAGAAGCTGCCGGTGATAGTTGAACGAACTATCTTAACCGGTCAACCGGCAATAAAACCATAAAGGGTTCTTATGATGCAAGAACCGGTGCAAGTATTGCACGATCAACCGGAAGGTTAGAGGATCTTCGCCGCGAGTCGGGGGTCTTTTCGTTCACCGCCGGCTTCACACGCGCGGTTGTACCGAATGCCGCTCCTTTTCCGGTCTTTGCGGCATCAAGTTTTTCGATAAACGTTTTCACCGCATCGTCAAGGCCGAAAGCATAGACCGCTGCGCCAAGAAACAGAACGGCTGTCTTTTCGATGATCGCTGCCCCTGCGGCGTTTATCGAAATTGCTTCCACTGCCGGCGCGCCCGCTATAGCGCGAGCTGCCTTCTCCGTATTACCGGATTTTGAAAAATACCGAACCGCGTGCTTCATACGCATACCTCCGCCAAAGATTGGGTATCGTCTAAAGAGCCTCTCGCTACTGATAATGAGCGGCCCGCTACCGGTAGGGCGCGGCCCGCTGCTAGTAGGGCGCGCCCCGCTACCAGTAGGGAGCGACTGGCTACTAGTAGGGAGCGACCGGCTACCGGTAGGGAGCGACTGGCTACCGGTAGGGAGCGACCGGCTACTAGTAGGGAGCGGCCCGCTACCGGTAGGGAGCGGCCCGCTACTAGTAGGGAGCGACTGGCTACCGGTAGGGATCCCCTCGCTAATGGTAGGGAATGGCTGGCTACTGATAAGGAGCGGTCGGATGCTGATAGGGAGTCTCTCACTACTGATAGGGAATGGCCCGCTACTAGTAGGGAGCGGCCCGCTACTGGTAGGGAGCGACTGGCTACTAGTAGGGAGCGACTGGCTACTGGCAGCAAGACGCTTGGTTATGGTATAATAAATCTTGTTGCCGGCAGCGGACTGCTTGCCGCCGGCGGCGAATTTTTAACTCGTAAGGAGGATATGATGTCTAAACATGGCGATTATTTGCCCGCACAGGAGGCGGCGCTCGCCGATTGGGGCGACAATTTTGTCGCGGAGATTACGGCGCATGGTACGGAGTGGGAGATTCCCGCCGCGGAGATTACGGCGGTAGCAACAGCCCTTGACGTGTTCAAGACGCTGCACGCGAAGGCGGTGAGCCCGGAGAAAAACTCCGTTATCGTCGCGGAAAAGAACGCGGCGCGGGAGGATTTTACCGCGAAGGTCCGCGCGATGGTGAAGTTCCGCTTTGAAAACCCGAAAATCACCAACGCCGACCGCGTGCGCTGCGGCCTGCATCCGCGGGACTCGGTGAAAACGCCTTCGGGAACGCCCGCCACCGTGCCGGTTATCGAGGAACTGAAGCCGCTGGGGAACGGCCGCGTGGAAATCCGCGCCCACGATGAAGCGACGCCGGACAGCCGCGCCATTCCCTACGGCTGCAACGGGTGCCTGCTGCGCTACGACTGGGGGCCGGAGCCG
>JAITAN010000264.1 GCA_031284105.1 Treponema sp.
CCCTTTAACAATACCCAACCGGCCGATACTTTGCTGGCTGCGTCTGTAGCAGAAACCGCCCCGCCTGTAGGCGGTTTCTGCTGCGCTACCGCAAGCGCGGATACTACAAACAACAGTATAATTGTTCCTAAAAATGTCTTTTTCATAAAAGACCCCCTCAAAAAAGTTTTATATACCTTTATTAAGATATATATATAAATATACCACACGGATATAAATATATTTCACATTACTCCACTTTAAATTTTGAAATCTCACTGACCAACGTGTTTATGTGATTTTTATTTTCAACGCTTATTTCACTTACGCGGGTTACAGCCACGTTAATCTGCTCCGCACCGGCCGCCATTTCATTCATTCCATTGGTAATCCCCTGCGTAAGTCCGGCGAGGTTCTTGCTCTCTGAAATTATTTGACGGCTTCCTGTCCTCATTTCTTCTGACCCGCTCTTAACCAATTTGCTAATATCGTTGAGCTGCCCTATAGCTTCGAGTATTTGCTGACTTCCGGAATTTTGTTCTTCCATAGAGCGGCGGATGTTTTCTTCCTGCTCAGAAACCGTCTTAACTCCCTTGTCAATCGCCTCAAACCGGTTCAAAACCGAATCTGTTGATTTCATTATTTTATCAATAGATTCTTTAATCTTCTTGAGAATCCCCGCGATAGTCTTGGATTGCTCGCCGGAAGATTCGGCTAGCTTTCTGATTTCATCTGCGACAACGGCGAATCCCTTGCCCGATTCCCCGGCATGCGCGGCTTCAATAGCCGCATTCATGGACAGAAGGTTGGTCTGACTTGCAATATTTTCCATAACTGCGGTAATTTCCAGCAAACCCTCGGAATCTCTCGCTATTCCCTGAATATCAGACGCGACTTCCTGCAGCCCGCTACGCCCGATTTCAGAGGCGTCCGCAAGATTCTTGACATTATCCCCATTTCGCACGAGCGTTTGCGTCACCGAGGTTATATTAGCGATCATCTCCTCTATCGCGGATGAAGAGCGCGCTATATTTTCCGATTGTTTTTCAATATGCTGGTTTAATTGCTCAATATTATCGGTTATCTGTCCCATAGTCGCGTTAGTTTCCGTAACGCTCGCCGACTGATTGACCGTTTGACCTTTGACGCTTTGGATATTGGCGGCGATTTGATTTACGGCAGCCGCCGTCTCCGTCATATTAGACGCAAGTTCATTTCCTATGCCCAAAAGAGCCCCGGATTGCTGTTTTATAATAACAACAAGCGCCTTGATTTTATCTATCGTAAGATTGAAATAGTACGCCATGTCACCGATTTCATCTTTTGAGTTTATGTCAAGACGTTTTGTAAGATCCCCTTCCCCTTCGGATATATCTTTAAGCATAGCGGCAATGCCTAGTATGGGTTTTACTATGTTTCCCGATATAAAGAATGTAATAATCACGGTAAGGATAACCGCGACGCTCACAAAAATAATGGTAAATACAAGTAATGTGTTCAATTCCGACAGAACCGTTTTGCGCGGCACGGAAATAACAACCACCCACGCCGTTGTTGTCCGGCCCGCACAAAAAGGATACATGGCGAACATCATATTTCCTTCCTCCATTACGGAGGGCGTAACCGACTTTATTGATTCAAGAACCTTATTAACACCTTCCTGTCCAAGAGTCTGCAAAGCCGCGGTTTGAAATTTAGAGCCGCGCAATTGAGACTCAAAGTGGGCCGTGATGGTTCCGTCATGGGAATAAACCGCCGCGCTGCCCGTACCATAGGGCTTCAGATTCCCAACGAGAGTTTGCAACGGTGTAATAACAATGCTCATCCCAACAAGTCCGTATATTGTTCCCTCTCTCATTATAGGAATTCGTACATCAATAGTAAAAGTATCTTCCCCCTGTATAACCGTATTAACCGGATTGGATATAGTTTCGTTCTCGTTGAGCACGGCAAGAGCTTCTTTATAATTAGGGTATGGCTTCATGACTATGGCGCCTGTCTCTCTCGTATACATAGTTATATACTGTCCGCTATCATCTGTACCGGGCGTATTGACATGCTCGTCATCCAGTCCATCCAAGGCGTCAGGTTTCCAAACGGTATAAATGCTCAAAAAATCGGGGTTTGACTCAAGCACGCCGTACATGGTGCTATTATAATTATCGCGCCTTGTAGCAATATCATCAATGTCTTGAAAACTGTTCAATATTTGGGATAACGTGCGGAGAATATCCATATAGTTATCAAAGCTTCTCTGTATGTCTTTTGCGGTAACTCCCGCTATATTTTGCAAATTCTCCAACGCCGCCGCGCTCTGAATCGAGCTTGCGCGGGAAAGCAACACAACAGCTATAACACCTGTCATAGCAATTGACATGATAGCCATAATTAAAGTTAATCTCAAGCGTAACTTCATAATCGCTTCCTTAAATCTCTCTGAAGCAAATAGTTTCGTCCTTACGGACGCCCCTTTCAAAAGCTTATATTCTCACAACATAGAATACGACATTTCTACGAAGCAACGCACTCTTAAAGGGAGAGTTTAAAACTAATTAAAAAGTCCGCCGGTGTCAAGAACCCGCAACCGAACATCAAAAGTGTGCGCTCTCACAACCAATAGAGCGCCGCGCTTCTATGACACACGCACTCTTAGGATGGCGAATTTAAAGTTAGCAAAAAAGCTCACCGGTGTCAAGGACTGGACGAGTGCAACTTTTTTTATAGTGCCAATTTTGGAAAAAGGTGATAGGATATAGGTATATCTCAATGGATGGAATAGCGATGGGATAGCAATGAGTACACAAGATGAACGTAAAAGGCTTGCCGAACAAGCCGCCAAAGAATTCTCGTGCTATGTAGAAAAGAACATATATAAATTCGGTAAAGTATAGGATAGCGAAAATTCGAGGCGTCCGCGGATAGCCGGTATTTAGGATGCGTGGTGACACTCGAACCAAAGGAACTGCTGAAAAAAGCACCGTATGAATATCGCATCCATAGTGCGTTCGCTTTACCACAGGAACAAGGTACAGAAACCCCCTAATGGAGCATAAACTGTACGAGTCCGCAAAAATTGTTCGAGAACGAACTGGCTTTTGCGTTGAAAAAACCAAAGAATAAGCGGAAATTTGATTCACAACCAGCTTGAGAACAAGTAACCGGCCTGTATGGGCACGAGCATTGCCGCCGTAATCACCGCGGCGGACTCTTCCACGCGTATGGGCGGGAAAAAGAAAAAACCTTGTTCTTCCGGAAATTTCAGGTCAGTTGGCGCTGCGGTGGGCGTATTTGCGTCAATTGGCCGTATTGGGCCGATCATAATTACTGTGCCGCCCAACGCCGACAATGGCGAGTATGCGGCCCGCCGTGCATTGCGGCGGCGGCAGGATATTTCCGCGATATTTTTTGCGCCGGGCATTGCTTCCAGGCGTATTTCCGTACATCAAGCCCTGTCTACCCTTACCGGGTTTAAGCCTGATTACGTCCTGATCCATGACGGCGCACATCTCTGGATACGACCCGCGCTGGTTGATCGCTTTCCTTACGATATACTATTTTAGGTTTGAAAACCCGCAACAGGCTACTAGGCGAACGGAAACTCGAGCCGCCTACTGGCGGCGAAGCAAATATATGCCCGTTAGGCGCAGGTTTTTTGCTTGTTTTAATTAACCCTGTTTTATTTTTTCCAGTGCCCATCGCGCCTTTTCCCGTACAATCTCATATTTATCTCCAAGGGAATACCGGATATGTATATCACAACCTTCTTCATAATTATTGACCATCGCATTTATCGCATTTAATTTCCATTTCCAAAGGTTTTCTCTTTTTATATAAAAAAACTTTGTAACTATTCAGCCGCATTATAGATTTTCAAGCATGAAACCAGGCATTTGACCTTCAAAAAGCATCTTTAAGGCGTCAGCGGATGAAATATCGTGCTTTTCACACGTTGACAGACAGCTCTTAATTCTACAGAAATAATACGCTCCCTCCCATGACCGGAAACAGCCGGATATCTTTTGACGTACTTTTATCATCCGCAAATCCCGTTCCGCCTGGTTGTTGGTAAACGGTATTTCTTTATCCGTCATAAAACGC
>JAITAN010000001.1 GCA_031284105.1 Treponema sp.
GGAGCGGTTTTTCCGGCGGCTGAAGGAATTTCGAGGGATTTGCACCCGCTATGACAAACTTGCCCGTATCTTTTCCGCTTGTATCTATCTCGCTTGTATTTGTATTGCTTTGCGTTGTGTGAACACACCCTAGCGAGCCTGTCCTAAGTTTGCCGTTTATACAAAATATCCGGCGGGCCCATAGATTGACAAGCGGAGAACAATAAGAATAAAATATAACATGCGAAAGCATCTTACAATGTTTCCTTTTTCTTTCTTTAGCGTGCTGTTTATAGTTTCTTGTTCGCTTTTTGAACAGGAAAGAGTAATTTTATGGACGGATGTTCCTGAATTCGCCTTATACGCTGCAGTATTCAATGCCTCTCAAACCAAATACAAGGTTGAGACTCATTATTTTGAATTGACCGCAAAAAAATTAAGTTCTACGGTTGAACAGCCTGATATTGTGGTCGGACGTTGGCTGAAAAGCGCGTCAACCAGATACTTGTTTAAGCCGCTAGACTGGCTCTTAAAGGATAATTCCCTTGACGGCAGCGCCTTTTACCCCAAGCTGCTTGAGCTTGGCGTCATTGATAATGAGCAGTACCTTCTGCCGGTATCATTCAATGTTCCCGCTCTTGTGTTTGCCCGGGACAACAGCGATCTTCTAACCGACTATTTTACCGTCAATCTTGAAGAAGCAAAAGAACTGGGTAAAGCGTACAACGCCATGAGCAGAGGCGCCTATACCAGAATCGGTTTTTCCCCGGATTGGGATGATGATTTTCTTTTTGTAAGCGCGGCGCTTTTTACTGCGGATTTTCGTGAAGGGGAGCCTTTGACATGGGATGCGGCCGCTCTGACGCGGGCGCTGGAATACGACAAGGCATGGATAGCCGAGGCAAATACCTCCATACAAGCCGTTGATGATTTCACCTTCAAATATTTTTTCGAACCTCCCGTCAAACTCATCCTGCAAGGACGCATATGTTTTGCCTATATGAACAGCGCCGAAATCTTTACCCTTGATTACGATCAACAATCAAATCTCGATTTTCGCTGGATTGCTGAAAAAGAGCGCATTCCGTTAAGCGAAGATACCGTGTATTATGGACTTTACCAGCAGGGAAACATCGGCAAAGGAGCGGAGGTTTTTACGGAGTGGTTTTTTCAAATCGAAACCCAACGCCGGCTTCTGGAAAACAACAAAAGGCAGCAGCTTAATGCGATTCTGTTCGGTATAGCGGGCGGCTTTTCCGCCATGAGGAATGTTACGGAAGAAGTATTCCCGCGCTTTTATCCAAGCCTTTTAGGACACATGCCGCCCGATGACTTTCTGACTCCGCCGAACATCCTGCCGCAGAATTGGCTTACGGTAAAGGAACGGGTTATACTACCGTACATGCACGAGTACATCCATGCGGCGTCCGCTGTTGATGCAACGGAGGACACGGAGAACGCGAATGGAGCGGTATCCCCGCCGGTTCTGAAGATACGTTCTCTTGAAGATAGAGTTGCGGATTGGTATAGGATAAACAAATAGTCAACTTCCGCTGCCTTTCCGTACATACAGGGGAATGGAGGTAAGCTCTTTATCGTCAATGAAAAGTACGAAATTGATTATGCCGTTGTTCTTGAAATTCAAGTTTGAGATAGTGAACAAAAGATGGGAAACCGCGGTAGCGTTACCGACTCCCTTTACGGACAGCGCGCCTTGTATGGGATCCATGCACATATCGCCGTTAAGGTCTCTTGTTTCGATCCTGAATTTATGCGGGGAGAATTCCCATAAATCAAAGCGAATACGGATCACAACGGAGAGCTGGGGGTGTATGCAGGGAAACATGCGGGCTATGATGGTATCGAATGTGCCGACAACAGTTAACTTGCCGTTATTTTCTTGGGCAAAGTCACAAAAGGAAAACAACTCTATCTTCACCTAGGAAGCCGCCTTCTCCTGATCAGATGCTTCAAGTTGTACTGGAATATAGAGGTTGAATGCGGTTCCTTTGTCTTTTTCGCTCTGTACTTTTAGGCTTCCGCCTAACTCTTTCAGCTTATCATGCACTATGTTCAAACCGATACCGCGTCCCCCATGAACGGTTTCGGTATCCGCGGTACTGAAACCCGGAGAAAAAATAAGCTGTAGCAGTCTATTTTTATCTTGTCCTTCGCTTTTGTTTTTAATAAAACCATTATTAAGAGCCTTTTGCCGAATTTTATCGTAGTCAATACCTTTGCCGTCATCTCTCATCCGTATATAAATCATGTTGTTTTTAGCTTTTATGGAAAGCCGTATGGTACCGGTCTCGCTCTTACCTTTAGCCGCTCTCTCATCAGGCGGTTCGACGCCGTGTACCACCGAGTTTCTTACGAGTTGCATAAGCACGTCTTTTAGTACTCGCCGTGGACAGCGATCTACGATGCCCGGCTCAAGGTCGGCGACAAAGTTGACCTGCTTCGCTAAATCTTCAGATGCCTTACTACATGCTTTTGTCAACGCCTCAACAAGCGCATCATCGTTACTCTTTATTTTTGCGTCGCTTCTAAACGTGTTAATCTTCGATAGCGTAACGCGGAAATGCTCTTTTTCCTGCATCAATTTTTCTATCTCCAACGTCAAATGAAGCATGTCGTCAAACGGTACATCCTGCACCGCTTCCCGCAAACGCTTGATTTCCGATTCGAGCGCGTGTACTTTTCCGCCGAAAGCCGCAAGCCCAAGAATGACGGCGTTTGATTTTATAGCGTGTACCGATTTATATATCTCGACCAGCATTTCGTGTTGTGTAAATTCGTTGTTTTTGAGAATACCATCGATCTGTTTGAACTCATAATCCACGTCTTCAATAAAATCATTGAACACTTTCGGCTCTACGTTAATAAGCTCAAACAGGCTCCGCATTTCTTCCTGCCGCTTCTTTTCTTCTTCAGCGAGTCTTCTCTGTAGTTCAATTTTAGCGGTAATATCGTAGATGGAACCCATGATCACGGTTTCTCCATGACCCCGTTCAACGGTGGTGAATTCCACATGGAGAATTTTCCGTTCTCTCGATTCGATACTACAATAATGGAACTCATTCAAAGGGTTGATATCATTCAGCATATCCCAGTCAAACTGCTTTTCAAAGATCATATCAAAGTAATCTTCAATAGCGGTCAACTCGCTTGGCATTACCGATTCGGCTAACAAATCAAGGAAGCTCATACCGTGAAGTTCGTGTACGCCTAGTATCCGAGGCAACGCCTTGGAATAATTGTCCTGGATGATGAAATCTCTGCCCATAAAAAAGAGTCCGATGTCAAGACTATCTTTCATAGCCGCGATTTCATCACGTTCAGCCAAGTGCGTCATATCGATTAGGTTGATGAGGATGCCTTTTTCATCCGGCAGATTATCTCCTAATGCCTTGAAATACCGGTGTTCTCCATCGATCCAACATTCCCACATTTTTTCGTAAACACGCTCTGTTTTTCTGAGAAGATCTCCTGCGAGTTCTTTCATCTCCATGGAGGGAAAGAAGTCGATAACGGGTCTTCCTATGGCCAAGTCGGGGTTTTCAAGGTGCGTTAGTTTTGCAAGGTTATTACTGATATTTGTTACTCTATTCAATTCGTCAACCATCGCAATATAGTTCGGCGTAGTTTCCATGAGGGTTTTGAACGAATCGCGGCGTTCAGTTGTCTCTTTAGTCCTCCTATATAAAGCCCCAAAAGCCGCCAGCAATACGATACCGGCAAACAGAGAGACTACCCACCCAAATACCGTTAAGGGTATCCCCTCATAAATTTCAGGGTTTAAAACATAATACACCTTACCGGAATTCGCTCCCATAAAGGGAACTTTAGAGAACGTCATAATGCCAAGCACCATGTTCTGGATAATGACAAAAAGAAAGGTTTGAAAATAGTTATCGTAAAGGCAACTCAGAATACAACAGGCTATACAAAGGGGCAAATAGTATTCATACCAACCATTTCCTCTTGATTGGAGTACTTGCACTACACTAATAACGGCAAAGAAAGTAGCCGGCACCCAGAAAGCCAGTTGTTTGTAATTTTTGACGCTTCTGTACAAAATAATAAGCACAACCAAACCGGCGAGGATAACAACCCCCATCAATTCGATAATAAAAAAAGCAGGAACTTTTTGTACCAGGATAATGGCGATATGGATAAGCCCCAACGCCAATATGCCAAAGAACGCGCTTACATTGCCGAGACGAAAAGATGTTCTATTTCTGTTTTTACCGCTATTATTCATATTCTAGCCTTCAGTTTTTTTTATAAGTCAAATTATCGACAGCCGCGAAGTGTACGGCGCCGGGTTTAACCTCAACCGTAATGCTGGTATCAAAGAAAATTTCTCCATCGGCCTGTATTTCCAACGGCAATTCAGACCGTATTTCAAGTTTCTTTGCCTGAATTAGTTTACAATTAGACGGAGTTTTTCCTTTAATATAGTTCGGTAAGACAAACAGCGTACTGAGGACGCTCAAAGGTTTAAACAACAGCGTATGCAAGATGCCGTCATCCGGACGCGCTATAGGCATTACGCTCTTGTTACCGCCATAACAGGGACCGTTTGCAATATTTATGCTGCTGTATTCCCCGCTGAAATCTACGCTATCAATGATAATATTGTACTGCCGGTACAAGATATCATGATCAAACAAGACGGTTATACCGCCTGCGGTGAGGAAGACGTTATACAGAAAAGTAAAACGGTTGAGCAGCATAGGATACTTTTTGCTGAAGTTACTCATCTTGATAACCGCGCGCGATTCCATTCCAATAGTGAGCGTGTTGATCGCATAATTATTCCCGAAGGCAATAACATCCGTGGGCAGGGTTTTTGCCGAAACCAAAGCTCCTATATTCCTGAAAAGGTGCGTTTTATCTTCACCAAACACGCGGATAAAATCATTAGTTTTTCCATAAGGCACCGACGCAAGCTCCATGTTGGGAAGCCCTATGATACCATTGAGACAATCAAACAGAATTCCATCCCCGCCCACGGCATAGACGCGTACCGTCTCGTTTTCGTCGGCGGTCATTATTTCCCTTTTTATAATGCCGATAGCATCGCGGGGAAAATGCGAAATCTGAATCGAAAAATGAGGTTTTTCCTGTGTCCTGAAAAATTGCCCAATGGTATCAATAATATAATCCATCTGTGTTTTTGGGGTAAACGACTTAGGATTAAAAACAAAAACATGCTTCATGGTATCAATGATTCCTATGCTCCTTCGATCGCAACAAGAAGAGTGAATATATCATCGTCGAAGACCTTAAATGGTATACATAGAATCCTCGTATGGGTACCAGGCCACATGATTACATGCCCATTCCCCCGAATGATGGTTGGAAGGGAGATGATTATTTTCATGCTTTCCTCAAGTCCCTGTTTTGCGTTTCCTGCAATGATGTTGACGATTTCACCAATCGCATCGGCCACATCGTCATCTATTTTCGTATGAGGACTGCCGGTAAGCAAGTCGGTAAGCCTAATCGCGAGTTTTTGTTGCATGGAGACAATCACCGCGCCGCGCGCTTCACCGGTAAGTCCGATAACCGCCGAAATATCATTACCGACAATGGCGTCTTTTTCCAAAAAATACGGCGTCTTCACCGTTACATTTTCGTTTATAAGGCTCTTAAAGACATTTACACATACATCAATAAAGGGTTTAATATACTGTTCCATAATTTCTTTCCTTTTTACTCTAGCTATTTATTGAGAATCTTTGACAACTTTTCCTTGAAAATTTGAGAATTTACGGGTTTTGTGAGATAATCGGTGGCTCCGTTTTTCAATGCCTCGATGACATTGTACTTAGCGGATTCACTTGTTATCATAACAATGGGGAGCGACTTGTACGTCTCTATCGCTCGCACCTTTTTCAGAAAATCTATTCCCGATAATTTAGGCATATTCCAATCTAACAACACCAAACCAACCGGGCACATACTCATTTGCTCCAGCGCTTCTTCTCCATTACCGGCTTCAATAAAAATACACTTCGTTTGCATATCAGAAAACATACCTTTAACCGTATTTCTCATGATGCGCGAGTCATCAACTATTAAAACTGTTAAATCAATCGCCATATAACCTCCTCTCATTGGGCGCTTGCAAAAAATTGCAATCAACCTACTCTTGAATTTGAGTATAACATATTTTCTCAAAAAAAGAAGCGTTTTCTACCTATTTTTCATTTTATTTTAGGGTATGTTCGCATTACAGGAAGGAGACGTACCGGCGATACATAAAATACGGGCGCTACCGGTATGCCGCGAAGCCGCGCGGCCGGTTTTACGCCGGCTGTGATTTGCGCTCCGCGGCGTATGCGCCCGTACCGGCCTGTTGAAAAAGGGCGAAAATAGTGCAAAAAATAATGAAAAAACGGCAAAAATAAGGTTGACAACTCCGACATTCCGTGATATAGTATTACACATGAATATGTCTGTACTGTGTTCCAATGCAGCCGGCATGATGAACGGCGCGCGCCTTTTA
>JAITAN010000007.1 GCA_031284105.1 Treponema sp.
TGTCCCTCAAAGAGCCGCGCACCATCAAATCGGAGGCGGCGCTCACCGTTTCGTAGGTCTATTGGAATAGGAATCTATTCCAACAAGGAATAGGTTTTCATTCCAATAAGGAATGGGAATCTATTCCAACAAGGAATAGGTTTTCATTCCAATAAGGACTGGGTTTCCCGTCTAATAAGGACTGAGTTTCCCGTCCAATAAGGTCTGGGTTAGCCGTCCAATAAGGATTTAGTTTCCCGTCCAATAAGGACTGGGTTAGCCGTCCAATAAGGACTGGGTTAGCCGTCTAATAAGGACTGAGTTTCCCGTCCAATAAGGACTGGGTTAGCCGTCTAATAAGGACTGAGTTTCCCGTCCAATAAGGGCTGGGTTAGCCGTCCAATAAGGACTTAGTTTCCCGTCCAATAAGGACTGGGTTTCCCGTCCAACAAGGACTGGGTTTCCCGTCTAATAAGGACTACGCTCATAGACAAACAAGGTCTACGCTCATAGACAAACAATGCCTACGCCCGTAGACAAACAAGGTCTACGCCCGTAGACAAACAAGGTCTACGGTCGTAACTGGCGGCGGGGAGTGGCTTCGCGATTCGTCATTGCCGCCGCCGGTTTGGTCGTATACGTCTTATAGGAGCAGGAAGGCGGATAAACGAAATGCGTATAAAACACGTTATGCGAAATTTTTTGCCCCGCCTTAGTCTACGCACCGCGCCATCCGTGGCGCGGGGAATTTATGTTTTTTAGAAAAACACTCAAAAAACATTCGTAAATTCCCGACTTGACAACCATTTGAAACTTATATATAGTAGATCCTAGGAGAAATTTAAATGCGGTACACAAATGAAGGTTATAATAAAACAAACGGTGTTGTTTATACGCCTCGGATAATGGCTGATTATCTATCACATTTAATAATTTCCCATAATAAAGACATATCTGAACAAGCTATTAGTATTTTAGATCCGGCAATAGGCGATGGTGAGTTAATTATTTCATTGGTGAAATACATTATTAAAAAAAGCAATAATGCCGATATTTCCGTTATGGGATTTGAAACAGATATTTCGATAATCAAATACACAAAAGAAAGGATATTAACTAATTTTCCAAATATAAAAATAGAAATAAAGAATGAAGATTTTACTAGCTATGCCCTTAAAGGTAAAGTTAAGAATAGCTATGATTTTATTATAGCAAACCCACCCTACATTAGGACACAAATACTTGGAGCAAAAAAAGCGCAGGAAATAGCCCTAAATATAGGGCTTACCGGCAGAGTTGATTTATATTACGCCTTTTTGCTTTTTGCTGTACGGCTGCTCAAAGATAATGGTATTGCGGGATTTATCACATCTAATAAATTTATGACAATAAAATCTGGTACTGTGGTTCGTGACTATTTAATTAGGAACGCTAAAATATTTGATATTATTGATTTTGGCGATACAAAATTGTTTAATGCAGCAGTATTACCTTGCATGATAGTTTTTACAAAAGGAAAGACACAATTTGAGCATACAAAATTTACTTCCATTTATGAAACATTTGAAAAAGAAGCAGTCTTTACCAATAATATTTTTAAGTCAATAAGTACAGATGACATCATATCCACAGTTGACGGCAGACAATTTGAAATAAAGCATGGAAACCTTGCTAAAAACTTGAATGGTTCGCCATGGAGTTTGTCATCTAAAAAAACGTGTGCTTGGTTAGAAGGGGTTAATAGAGCAACATGGAAAAAATTTAACGAAATAGGAAAAATAAAAGTTGGAATAAAGACAACAGCAGACAATGTTTTTATCAAAGAAAATTGGACTAATGAACAATATATACCGGAACTTCTGTATCCGCTCATTACACACCGGAATGCAGGGCAAATTTTATCAAATGGAGTGCGAATGTGGCAGGTGTTATACCCGCATACTGTTATAAATCAAAAGAAAATTGCCTTCGATATTAACAATTATCCAAATACTAAAAAGTATCTTGAAATTTATCGAGAACAATTAGAAGCACGAAATTATATAAAAGAAGCTCATAGAAATTGGTATGAAATATGGGTACCGCAAAATCCGGCTGCATGGAAGAATAAGAAAATTGTTTTTCGTGATATTGTTGAAATACCGCAATTTTGGCTTGATAATACCGGGGCAATAGTGAATGGCGATTGCTATTGGATAGATATTTTTAATACTACAACGGAAGATACAATATTACTTGCATTGGCAGTCGCTAATAGTAATTTTATTGAGAAATATTATGATATTAAATTCAATAACAAATTATATGCTGGTAAACGCAGATATATGTCTCAATATGTAGAAGATTTTCCTATTCCCAATCCAGAGGAGCCATTGGCGCAGGAAGCAATAAATTTAGTGCGGCTATCAATAGAAAATAAAAAATTACTACCGGAAAACAAAAACAAAATAGATGCCATTGTTGAAACACTATTTTCCTAATCGAAAAAATTACCCGGTAAGGGAATTTGAAGTTTTGAATTTTGAACATTACCACCGAACAAAGGTATAAATCGGGTAAATTCTTCTCCGGTTACCATATAGAGATTTTTAATTATAACGCTGTTTTCTTTTACAATACCGCTCATTATTGCATAACGAATATCATTGCTAAAAAATTGTTTTTCGGTACCTGTATAAATTGCTTCATGGTCATTCGGTGAATGTAACCCTAAGTCTATTGTTGGTGAAGTTTGAAGTTTTATTTCAATAAGCTGATTGGGAATATCGGGATATGCACCGTTGTCTTCATATTCAGTAAAACCGATTTTTTTACAAATTAATTTATGTAAAATCGCGCCCCGATTATGTTCTTGTAATGAATCAATTCGAGGAATTAAATTGCTTTCAAGTGGTTTAAGCAAATTATAGACTGTGCTAATTGGTAAAAGTTTTCCCTGTATCGGCGCGCTTGTGGGCTTTATATTTGATAAGTCAATTTTATTGACCCCATACCATTCTTGAACAGATTTGGTATCAGACTTAGAAAAAAGACATCCCTCATTTAACTGATGTAACATTGCTTGATATTTCGTCGTTAATGTGCCTGTCCTATCCAGTGAAATAAGAATTGCACCAGAAATTACTTTTACTTTTAGTATTTTGTCAGAATTATCTACTTGAATTATCGCATACCTTCTTGCGGGATTTATTTCTTCATTCCATATTTGTAAATTCATTGATTTTTGTGTATACACATCAAAATTTTGACCGGGAAACGAAGGTTTTGTTTTTTGAAATGTTTCAGGCACGGGGTAGCCAAGCGTTTTACATATTAACGCTTTAACAAATTTTGACCTTGTCCGCAAGGGTAAACCGGAAAGACTTAATCCAACAAGTCCATGATTTAACAATATTTCCAATATTTCATTGGGAATATACAAAGATTTGTCATAAAGAGCGGTTTCATCGTAAATTGTTAAACCGCTTAGAATGATATTCTTCTGGTAATCAACCATATCGTTTTTATCGGCATATTTTTAGAAGAAAGTGAGATAAACTTTTCTTAAGGATTATTTGCTTTCAGGTATGGGAACCGGCATCCGCGTCCTGTTATTTCGTACCCAAGTCCCGAAGCCGCGAAGGGTTGCAAAAGATACGCCTTTAATACTTTGAATGCTGATGAGGTGTATTCAATTATACGGGACACGAATTTAGCCTCAATGAATGTCGCTATCCGCAACGGGATGCTCGTGCGGGGGCGCTTTGTGAAACATTATCGCGGAATCGCTATGCCGCATTTGATCTTTTCGGTAAGAAGGCCGCCGTCGCGGAGTGGAGACGAAAACCAGAAAAATGAGGAATAATTACAATGAACATACCTTGATGATCGCCTTCAGCCTTTTAAGTCTTATAGTGTTCTAAATGAATCTTGTATCATGGTTTTTCGCCTTATGAGCCGTGTATCCGCGGTTTTCACGTTCCGCTGTCCGCGTCATCCGGTTGCAGCGGATCCTTCCGGCAGCCTGTTGCGGGTAGCGCAAAATTCCGGTTTATGGGCCGCGCGAACCTTTGTAAGGCAGTATGGCATATTGCTTTAATGCGGCTTCGCGAGGTCTGACCTACCGGCCTTGCCCGCCTTGAGCGTGGAGGTATTGCAGCCCCTTAAAGAAAGGCAAGCGCGGCATCTTGGCTGCCGCTCCGTTTTCTCTTGAACCTTGTAATCCTTCCAAAATTGTGTTATAATTACATTATGTTTGTATTAAAAATTCTTTTAGGACTTGCCGGTTTAGGCGTTGTTGTTATTATTCATGAATTGGGGCATTTTATAGCAGCGCGGGCCATGGGCATTGATGTAGAAGCTTTTTCCATCGGCTGGGGGAAACCCATCCTCAAGAAACAAATCGGCGCGGTTGAATACCGTCTTGGAATGTTTCCCATAGGCGGGTACTGTAAGATGAGCGGGGAAAATGAGTTTGAAGAAGCCTATAAAAACAACCAATACGCGGTTTCTCCGGTAAAAGGAACTTTTTTCAGCGTGAAACCGTGGCGGCGCATCATAGTAGCCTTTGCCGGTCCCTTCTTCAATATTGTTTTTGCGGCGCTTGTCTTTTCGGTTATTTGGGGCATTGGATTCAACGTTCAAACTACGGAAAACCGCATCGTGCTGGTATCGGATGTTGCCGACGAAGAACCGGTATATCCGGCAAATGCCGCGGGACTTGAAACCGGCGACCGTATCATTGCCATTGACGGGACGCCTGTTGAAACCTTCGGCGAGATACGGGAACATATTGCGGTCAATGCGGAAAAAAAACTTTCCGTCAAAATAGAACGTAACGGTTCAATTCACGATATAACCATAACGCCGAGTCTTGACAAAAGTACCGGCGCGGGCACTATAGGCGTCTACTCTTGGCTTGATCCGGTTGTAGGCGTTGTGGCGCCGGCGGGACCCGCTGAAAACGCGGGACTTAAACCGGATGACCGTATCCTCAAGGTCAACGGAAAGAGTATTGAGTATTCCGTGTCGCTGATACCCATCGTGGAGGAGCAACCGCAGACGCTTACCGTTGATCTTGAACGGGACGGAAACCCGTTGCAGACCGAGCTGCGGCCTGTCTATACGGCCGAAGGCGCGGACCTTGGCTTTAATTTCCAATTATTGGAATACCGGACGCCGAATCTTTCCCCCTTTGCAGCAATCGGTAAGGGCTTGAATGAGGCGTGGAAAACGCTTTCCGTATCGGTTAAAAGTCTTGCCTTGCTCTTCAAAGGTATTGATCTTACCCAGGCGGTTTCCGGCCCGGTTCGCATCACCTATATGCTGGGCGATGTTGCGTCCGCCGGATTTAGCAACAGCTTTGCCGACGGCATCCGCAATATGGCGGATTTTCTGTGCCTTATCTCCGTAGCTCTGTGCGTAATGAACCTTCTGCCTTTGCCCGTGCTGGACGGCGGCCTTATTGTGCTTTTTATTATTGAAATTTTCAAACGGGAGCCTTTGAACCCGAAATTTATCTCAATTTTTCAAACCGTCGGCATTGTACTGATTTTCACCTTAATGGCGTTTGCTATATTTGGCGATGTTTTGTACCTTGTTCGTCTATGATACATACCTTGATACTAAGGAGTAGCGAATGGGACGTTTAGTACTACTATATATTTTAGTATGTTCCGCATGTGCAACCATACCTATGAACGCTCAGGATTCGTTTCCGGTTTCCGGCGGGCATCGGGGGGCAATACGATCCGTCATGTATGACGGCGGCCGCATCATCACCGCAGGCGCCGACGGTTTTTTGGAATTCTGGAACGTACAAAACAGCGCCGCGGAGGAGCGTTTTCAGGTAAGCGTTCTTCCGTTAAAAATGATGCGTCTACGTCCTGAAAAACCGCACCTTGCCGTAGTAGAGAGCAATGGTAAACGGTTCCGCGCTTCCGCGTGGAATTATGAGACAAAAGAAAAACTATTTTCTATGGATTTTAATACGGAACCGGTGTTCATAAACTATTCGGGAGCAGGGGGCTTCCTGCTTGTATCTATGCCGGATCTCACCGGAATCCTTTGTCTTGACGGCGATACCGGCGAACTCCTCTATACGGTTCCCAACATAGCCGGCAGCGTAACGCTTGCGGCAACCGGCAAGTCAGAAACATCCATGATTTCTTATATACCGTCAGGCACGATTTCGTACTGGAGTTTATCGCGGGGAACGGAAATACAGCGATGTAAAACCGCCGCGGGTTTGCAAACGCCTACTCTGATTGGAAACAACCGGTTTATCGCCGGTATTGGAAGCGGTTCGTCCGAAGGCAAGGGGTTATTTGTGATCGATGCCGTTACCGGTAAGATCCTTGATTACGATCCGCGTATCGCGAATGGTTTTGTATATGCCGTCCGAAGCGATTCATTGGATTTTATGTGTATTTCGGAAGACCCCGATCGTATACAAACGCTTCATTCTTTTACCGTCAACAGCTTGGGAAAAATTGAAACTAGTCATAGTCTCCAAATAATTGATACGCGATCCCATGTTGAAAGTCTGGCCGTTGTACCAAACGGTAGTACGGCGTCCGCCGCGGCGGGTACCGCGGATGGGAATGTGCGGCTCTTCAACCTTGACGGTTCCGCCCTAATGTTTGCGGTTAGAAATCCGCTGCCGATAAGGGAAATTGCCGTTGCGGGGGATGATACTCTCGTTTTCTTGGTGAACGAAACGTTTGCTGCTATCCCATTAGACTGGAGGCTTCTTGCGGAAAAAGGCATTTCGTTCCGTGAAAGCGATTTTTCTCATATTGCAAGCGCAGAAGATGGGTTTATTTTATGGAGTGAAACCGAAAGAAAACCGCAGTATCTGGCTGCCGGCAAGCGCTCTATTGAGCTGCCTTATCAGAGCAGGTTTCCGCTGCGGGGTGTTGCCGGCTTTAACGGAAAGGCGCTTCTTTTGGATGCCGTGGGGGAGATAACGATACTTTCGCTTGAAACAAATAAAAGCATTTTCTCGTTTTCTTCGGCAGGTTCTCTTGACGCCGCCTTTCTTGACGACAGAAATATCATTGTAGGGCGAGGGGATCGTATTGCGCCCTTCTTAAAAGTAAATTTTGTTACCGGAGAAACCGTTCCGCTTACCTATCCGGCATTGGTCGGAGTACAAGTTTACCGTGCCGCAAGCGGCGTTATGTATGGCGGGGTTATTTCACATGAGGGCGGAGAGTCAAAAACAGTTCTAATTAGATTTGATATGACGAATACCTCTCGATCTCGGGTTTTAGCAGAAACGCACGGTGAAAATCTTACCTTTGCCATCGCGGAGGCGGGTGGGATGGCGGTATCAACGCTCTCAAGCGGTCAAGCAATGGCGTTCCCTCTTAATGAAAAAGAGCCACCTTATACTCTCCTTGAGCAAAAAGGCGGTTTTCCTGTTCATGTGGTTGATGGAGGCGCTTTTTTCGTCTCTGTTGATACGGACGGCGTTATTTCATGGCATGATCCACAAACAGGTTCTTTGTTAGCCCGATTCCATCTCTATGAGGATGAATGGACGCTTGAGCAAAGCAACGGGGAGCTTGTCGGAGGACGCGCTTGAGGATGAGCGGATCAGGTATGAGCGGGATTCTTCTGTACTTTCTTAATTGCCTGCGCCACGGCGGAGCGTATGCTTTCCGCGTATTCTTCATCGATGTTGATCGCTTCCAAAGCATAGAGCGTACCTAGAAGGGAATGGCGGTAGAAAGGCTTCACCGAATTCAATGCCATTGCAGCAATATCGATAATACACTCGTTGCATCTACAAATCTCACCTTCCGAAAATATGTCAATTTGTTTGCCGATTTCTTCAAAAATTAGCCGTTCAGCCTCATTCTTTAGGTTCTCAAGGTCATACTTATCAACAAATGCCATTTTTTCTCCTTTTTCTTCGCCGGTTTGCGGTTATGAGAAATTATACCCTCTCTTTTGCAAGAGCAGTAAATTTTGCATAATCTGATAAAAACTTAAGCTGAACGGTACCGACAGGACCGTTTCTCTGCTTTGCTAAAATAAGGCTCGTTACGCCTTTATTTTTCTCATCATTTGCAGGCTCGTCGCCTTTTTTTTCATATTCACGTTCCCTATGTAAAAACATCACCACATCGGCGTCCTGTTCAATGGAACCAGAGTCCCTCAGGCTTGACAAGTTTGGTTTTTCTCCTTCCGCGGCCCGGGTAAGTTGTGAGAGAGCCACAACCGGAATGTTGAGCTCACGCGCAAGACTTTTAAGCGAACGGGAAACCTCGGCTATTTGTTCAAAGCGGGGTATGCGGGGATTCTCTGCATTGATCAGTCCCAAATAGTCGATAAAAATTATCTCAACATTCTGCTGCACCCGAAGCCGCCGCGCATGTGCGCGCATATCCAGCAGCTTCATGTTCGGCATATCCACAAGGTACAGCGGAGCATCGTAGAGCCGTCCGGCAGCCTCTTGAATTTTAATGAAATCACTATTCGGAAAATAACCGGTTCGCAGCTTGTTACTGTTTATCATAGCTTCACTTGAGATAAGACGGAGCATCAAGGACATATCGGACATTTCGAGAGAGAAAAATGCGGTTGGTATATGTTTTTGTATGGAAATGTACGACGCCATACTCAATGCCAACGCCGTTTTTCCCACGGAAGGACGTGCTCCAATAATGATGAACTCGGAAGGCTGAAAACCTGATGTCAGCTTATCGAGCTCGTCAAAACCAGAAGGAATACCGGTGAATTCTTTCTTTGCAGCATGTATACGTTCAAGTGCGGCTATCACGTTAGGAATCAATTCTCGTACACTTTTCGCTTTGAATGTTTGCCGGTTGTCGCTTAAGTCAAAAAATTTTTGCTGCGTTTCCTCTAATATAGTTCTCGATGCAAGCGATTCGTCAAAAGATTGAGCTATATTTTCGCCGGATACCCGTTGCATAGCACGGCGCAGAGAGTAACTCTGTACGGTTTGCGCGTAGTATTCAATATTTGCACTTGTAGGTACTACATTGGTCAGAGATGCAATATACGCGGTCCCGCCCGCTTCTTCAAGTTTGCCGCTTTGTTTTAGCTCCCCGGTAATGGTTAAAAGGTCTACTTTGACGCCCTTGTTAAAAAGTCCCAAGATAGCTTCGTAGACCGCTTTATTTGCGTTTGAATAAAAATCTTCGGGGCGAAGGTACTGAATTGCTATGGCTATAGCCTCTGCGTCAAGAAGCAATGCACCCAGCGTCGCCTGTTCTGCAGTGTCGTCATGTGGTGGAATTTTATCTTTTAACGTCATATTCTACGGCATCGCTCCGCGTCCCGTTTTGTTTCTCGAATCGTGCTAATCCTGTACATTTTGTTTTACAGCAGCCGCAACCACCGGTTCCGGTGTGGCTGCCTGTCCCGTCTGCGTTTCGATTATACCCGCTTCCTTACGCCGATCCTCGCGTCTACGCCGTCCTTTCTCGGTTGTGGAAGCTTTAGTTTCTGCTACCTGCGCCTGTACCGTCAGAGAGAGTTCCGCGACCGCTCCCTCATAGAGCCTGATGGCGATCTTGTATTTTCCTACGCTCTTAAAACTATTACCGGGAATCTCAATACGTTTCCGTTCAAGCTGAAATCCCTGTTTGGTAAGCTCATCAGAAATGGTCTGATTGGTTACCGCTCCATACAGTTTTCCGTTCGCGCCTGCAGGCATGGTCAAAAGAAGCTCTAATGCCTCCAATTTTTCCTTGAAACTCGCCGCATCCTTACGTTTTTCGGCTTTTCTTGCCGCAATTTCATCTTTTCGAGCTTCAAAAATTTTGACAGTTTTGTCGTTGTAGAGAACGGCTATACCCCGAGGGAAAAGATAGTTTCTGAAATAACCACGGGCAACATCCCGTACATCACCTTCCTCGCCGAGTGTGGCAAGGTCTTTGTTCAAAATAACCTTCATACAAGCTCCTTTCGAAAACACTCACACGCCGCTAATACGCCAATCACTCAACCGAGCAGCACGCTGCATTTCCAATATATAAATAATACCCTCGAATACTCAAGGGTTGAAGAACCTCTCTGTTTTGAGGTTCATTAGGACAAAAAACCGGAACACGCCCGGTTTACATCATCGGAGTAGATGACGATCCTCACTCTTCATTCACAGTAGACCCCGCATTTACATAATACTTTTAGAGTGAGGAGGTTCATTTCTGAGTAACACCCAATTCTCGGCAATACCCACGACGAGCATCCCTCCCCACGCAATCAGGTTAATAACCGGCGTTATAATAATCATCACAATCAGTACAATCTGGAACAATCGCGTCATGGTGGAACGCGCTGTTTTTGACAAATAATAAAAAACAATACCTAATCCTTGAGCCGTATATAAAAAAAGACAGACTGTTACTATGTTCCATGTGATTACCTCTATTGCCGGTATGCCAACTCTTCTAAAAAACACCGCTCCCAAAAGGGCAAAGACCAACAGCCACACAAACCAGCCTTCCACATGATAATCCACCAAACCTCGCTGTTTCTTCGTAGACTTAACAATCTGGGCCAAGAATATACTCGCCTGCCTGCTTACCGCAAAAAACAACATCATTACGGCTAATCCGGCGCCATTCAAGATGAAGGAAATTGTTCTGTCTACAACGTCCCTGACATTTATGGCACTCAGGTCAACGTTCGCTATCCCGGATTCCATCGTAAAGTCAAACGCGTTTTTCACAGAAGTTTCCATTTGCTGCAAAAACATCGAATAATCTATTCTGAAAATATCAATCAGAAACAAGATAAAAACAACCGCTCCGCTAACCACAAGCCGGTTTACAGTAGAAAAACCTTGTCTTTGAAACGGCGGAGACGTGATCCATGTCCATAGTACTAAAACAAGACCGACGCTTCCACATTTCCATACAAAAACAATCCAGTCTACCGCACTATTATCATAGAACTGCACTGCAAGAAAAGCAAGTATATTTCCTATAAACGCTATCGCGCAGGCGATCCATGCCGCCTTTGTACCACTAACATAAGCAAGAACACCTAACGGTACAAGAAAAAGAAAATAAAATAAACCGCCTCCCTGAAAAAACGCAACAGAAATGCCCGCACTTATCAGAGAAGGGACTAACGCAACTGCATTCTGTCCCAACCCGTCGTTCGCCACTTTATTCCGCAACAAAAGGAAGCAGTGCGATCATCCGTGCGCGTTTAATCGCCACAGCGAGCGCTCGTTGGTGTTTTGCACAGGTACCGGTAATGCGCCGAGACAGAATTTTTCCCCGTTCTGTAGTGAAACGGCGCAAAACATCGGCGTCTTTATAGTCTATCTTGAGTTTCTGGTTACAAAATCTGCAGACCTTTTTCTTGAAAAAGACTTTTCCACCCTTACCGCCGCGGCGGTCATCACCCTCACGTCCATCATCACCCCTGTCCCGTATATCACGAGGGGTTCTTTCACTCGCGGCATCTCTATCGTTATATTTTTCATCAATCATATAAATGCTCCTTCTTTTTAGTTTGAAAAACTCCTAAACATGTATAGTTTGCGTTTAGAAGCGCTGTTAAAATGGAATATCATCAGAAAAACCATCCCCACTAGAAGAAAAGGAATGTGCTTCCGAAGATGAATGCGCAGAACGCGCATGGTCCTGGTAAGCGTCGTCATTTTTGCGTTCACCGTAGGACATACTACCGGAACCACCTTGTGCGCTTCCATTTAGTGCCGCTCCGCCTCCAAGTTGACCCGTACCACTCCCAAGGAGCTGCAAATTATTCGCTACAATCTCAATCTTTGAGCGGTTCTGCCCATCCTGTTCCCAACGATCTTGACGAAGTTCTCCGTCAACCCCGATGAGTTTACCTTTGACTAAATACTGGTTGAGAGACTCGCCTTGTCTACCCCACACCACAACATCAAAAAAGTTAGCTTCATCAACCCATTGTTCACCAGACTTCTTACGCCGGTTTACTGCAATAGAGAATTTACATACGGCCTGCCCATTAGCAGTGTACTTGAGTTCCGCATCACGAGTTAACCTTCCCACTAAGACCACATGATTTATATCAGCCATTCGGTACTCCTATTTTATTCTTATAAAGAAGTATTTTAAAAGATTTCCATTGAGCTTAAAAACACGATCCAATACGGCTTGTTTTTCAGGGGCAAGTTTAACAGTGAAAAGCACGTACCTACCACGGCGTCTTTTTTTTACTTCATAGGCAAGGTCTTTATCACCAAGCTCATCTGTTTTCTCAATCTCAGCACCGTTTGCACCAAGATCTACCAATAATTGTTCACGGCCTGCTTTGTGTTGATCTTCCTCTAACGGAAAGATAACAATCAGTTCATACTGATTCATAGGCAGCCCTCCTTATGGATAAAATAGTCCACCTCAAGATGGACAAAGAGGTCTTTGTAATCTTTCTTACAAAAAAATTAATTCTATTAAAAATAGTATACTCAAAAGTGAAGAAATGTCAATATAACCATTCGCATGAACAGAGTAAATTCGTTTGTTTCAATCGGTTGGAAAACAGACCGGGCGCTAAAATTCATGCATGTATCAATATAACACATGAGAATTTGATACTATGACACATTTGTAAAAAAATGATACAGAAAAATGTGTATCGCTACTCAATTTGGGAAAAATGGATGTCTCGTACCTGTACTGTTCCTTACGTCTTGTGATGATCCGCTATTTTTTCACACTTTTAATGATTTTCTGTTTGGCACGCTTATTGCATAGATATATGTGTTGTGAAGACTGACAGCCAAGACGCCTAATGGGTCGGCTGTGCATAAAGTCTCATCGAACGTAATGGACGGGGCATAGACCCTGACCAAACGCCCTTGAGGGCGTTAAAGATAATCGTTGCGGATTTCAAATCCGCGAAGGAGTTTCACTATGAAAACCATAACCCTCTATCCCTCTCTCGAAAACGTAATGGATGATTTCAACCAGTACGTAGATTCGTTCTTTAACGATTTTCGAGGATCACATTCCGCGCCTGCATCTCGTCTATTTGGCAGAAATGTAGGATTTCCTGTAGTTGATCTTCGAGACACGGAAAATGCCTATATCATGGATGTCGAACTTCCCGGCTATGATGAAAAAAGCATCCAGGTACATGTTGACAACAACCGCCTGACCATTGAGTCTGTGCAACGAGAAGAAACTGCTGATGGTAAAGAGGAAGGTCCCTATCTTATTAAAGAACGCAGGAACCATTCTTTCAGTCGCGTGTTTCAACTGCCTGCAAATGTCGATCCCTCTGCAATTACGGCGGCGTTCAAAAACGGCGTGCTGAATCTTGAAATCAAGAAACGCCCTGAATCTCAGAAACGTCTGATCCAAATCAACAGCTAACATACGGTTGGCAGCTTTTTAACCTCGCCTTTGGCGGGGTTTTTTATTATTCATAGGTGAACTATATAAGACTCTAGCTGATTTCTCCGATAATAATAAAAGATGATGTTCAAGAAATTCGTTGCCATACTATTAGCTGGCTTTCTTATAGCTTCTCTCTATGCCTATGATGCGCCTACTGCAAAAATAGAGGATGATTCTGCCTTACGTGCCGTATTAAAAGATATATGGTTCCTTGAAGCTCCAAATAAAGTGTTTGTTTTGAAACCTCTTCTCCACACTCTTCCCGGCGGCGGCAAGATCGAGGTGCGGGTTGAATGGAATAAAAGCGAATTTGGTGTTGTGCTGGCGCGGGAACGGAATAGGGCGTATCCAGGATGGGCGCAAGGCTCATGGGTGCTTACAAGGAGGCGGGACACCGGAGCCGCCGTAAGGATACGTACCTTTTTGAGGAGCGATCCCAATGTATATATACAATTCCGCCCCATGTCGGTCGATAAATCGGTTATGGATGTCGTTGTATACGATGCCTATCTTGTCCATTCTTTGCCGATACCTTTTTCTTTTGACAGGCTATTGACGATCTCTGTTGAAGAAGTCCTTTCCGCTGTAGGCGATAAATTCCCCCACGCCTACTTTGAGCCGCTGCCTGCTCTTTATAAAGATACCAGAAAATTTATAGCCGATGTCCGAACCTACCTTCCGGGTCTGACCTTCCGCGATGACGGCGCCATCAATGAGGTGGGCGATTATGTGTTTATCGAAACCGGCGAGATCCAGATCGGCACACAGGGGCTTAACTGCTCGGGTTTTGCGAAATGGGTGATTGACGGGGTGTTGCGCCCTGTTACTGGCGAGCGGCTCGCTATTGCTCCCTTAAAAGCGCATTACGGTGGGCGTGGTAACAGTTTTACTGCGGTGTATGATGACGCGCGCGACCCGTTCTTTGGACTTGACTGGATACGTAACCTTGCGGCCGCAGCTGGTACTACGCTCCTGTCGCCGCGTTTTGGAACGCCGGACGAATTTGAGGTACGTACCTGGCGCTTCCCATCGATCATGCTTCGTTCCGATTCCGGTAGTACCGCCAAACCCTACGCCGGTTTCATGAAAGACGCGGGCTTTACTATAGAGGGGCTGTACCCGCTCCTCTATACGCTCGCCATTGATGAACCGGGATGGTTCTATCTTGCCGCTGTGAATGACGCGGCAGCTCCCGGCCCCAGTCTCAGGCAGTATTTCCATGTTGCAGTTCTGGTACCTTATTTTAACGAACAGGGTAATTTTGAAATTACGGTTTTTGAAAGTGCGGAGGAAACTAACTTCAGAAACTTCAGAACCCGCTATCCTGTAGAAACCTTTGTCAATCTTGTGAGAATTCCGATTAGCAGCCGGTTTGAACCGTAGAAGAATTCTTTGAAAGCTGTTGATCTGGGGATAGGGCAGACCTCCGACACGTTCGTTAACGGGCGAAACCGGCTTGAAAGCCTCTGCCTGAATGTTAAACTCCCCGTTAGACGGGCCTGCGTATAAGAAATCAGGTTCTTTGCCCGCGCCGCGAAACCGGTGTCTTTTGGTGGAACATAAAGCGTATGAAATCTTCCTCAATAGTTGCAGTGATCTGTCGTATTTAATACCGACACCGTCCGGTATAGAAACCGATGATAAGGGAAACGGCGCCCGCCATAGCGGAAGCCCTTCCTACCGTAGTGAAAAGCTGGAATTCCCTCCGAATTGAAAGACAGGAGGTTAAGCCTATGATCAAAGGAGAAGGGATCATGGAAGAAAGAAGCGTTTTTACTAAAGAATTTAAGGAATGGGGGGTGGAACTCGCCTTGAATACGGACCGGAAGGAGTCGGAGATTATCCAAGAGTTTGGGATTACCGGGAATATACCGGTGATGAAGCGGGGCGAAAAGGAAGCGATGAAAGCCTTCGGCGGCGGGGGAAATGACCGGGATGAAGAGACACACGGCTATGGAAGGAAATTGCCGGCCCGTGGAAGACCGAGTGAAGCTCCGCCTCACTCGAAATCCCATTTTACGCCGTTTAACAGGGTTTTTTCCCTCCTTATCCCTATCATGCCCCGCCATTCGTTTTACAGGTATCATCGTCCATATCCATTTCGGCAGGTTCGTACCCATGAACAACATATACAACCGCACGCCGTTCTTCAGTATTCCCCGGTAGACTACTTTCCGATATCCGAATAGCCGCTTCACCATATAAAAGATATGTTCTACGTTGCTCCTCACTTTTGACTTCATATACTCTCGCGGGGAAACTTTTTTCCTCAAGAGGAAAACTTTTTTCCTCCACGGGGAAATCTTTTTCCTCCGCGGGGAAAGTTTTTTCCTCCGCGGGGAAAGTTTTTTCCTCCGTGGGAAAATCTTTTTCCTCAAGAGGAATACTTTTTTCCTCCGCGGGGAAAGTTTTTTCCTCAAGAGGGAAAGTTTTTTCCTCCGCGGGGAACGTTTTTTCCTCAAGAGGGAAAGTTTTTTCCTCCGCGGGGAAACTTTTTTCCTCAAGAGGGAAACTTTTTTCCTCAAGAGGAAAACTTTTTTCCTCAAGAGGAAAATCTTTTTCCTCCGCGGGAAAACTTTTTTCCTCAAGAGGAAAACTTTTTTCCTTCACGGGAAAATCTTTTTCCTCAAGAGGAAAAGTTTTTTCCTCCGCGGGAAAATCTTTTTCCTCAAGAGGAAAAGTTTTTTCCTCCGCGGGAAAACTTTTTTCCTCAAGAGGGAAAATCTTTTTCCTCAAGAGGAAAATCTTTTTCCTTCACGGGGAAAGTTTTTTCCTTCACGGGGACAGTATTTTCCTTCACGGGGAAAGTT
The DNA here is from genome assembly GCA_031284105.1 of Treponema sp. Taxonomy (GTDB): domain Bacteria; phylum Spirochaetota; class Spirochaetia; order Treponematales; family Breznakiellaceae; genus JAIRKH01. The sequence continues at coordinate 16,145 of JAITAN010000007.1, forward strand.
TTTTCCTCAAGAGGAAAACTTTTTTCCTCCACGGGAAAATCTTTTTCCTCAAGAGAGAAAGTTTTTCTCCGGCAGGAGGAATTGACCTTATCCGGCTAAACGCTTTATCGTTCCTAAAATAAACAAAGCGCCCCCATGCGGCTAAAAAGAGGTTAATCATGAGCAATGGCGTATGTTCCGCTCATGAGGCGGAATCCCTATCCTTCGCCGCGGCCTTCAACGCCGGACTCGCACCCCACGCGGAACCGCCGGGCATTCCCCCGCCGCTCGTGAGCGCCGACGCCGCGAAACTCGCGCCCTACCACGCGGCAGATGCCCCCAACGCGGGCAAGCTCGACCGCGAAGACCGCGGAGAGAAGCGCGATGCCCGCGGTTAGGCCGGACCTCCGGCGCAGATTGTCTTGACAACCGCCGGCGGTACCTATACTATTGACGCAATGAAAAGTAAACGCAGCCCGTCCCCAAGAGGCGCCCTGTCCAACTATAAAACCCTCATCCCCTATCTGTACCGCTACCGCTTCCACTATATAGCGGGTTTTATATGCCTTATCGTTGTCGACGCGGCTCAGGTCATTATCCCTCTGTTCCTGCAGCAAGCCATAGACATTATCGTAACCGGCGCCTTTACCGTGAGAACAATCATAAAACCCGCGTCCGTTATGGTCGCCCTGATGACCGTTATCGGCGGCGGACGGTTTCTGTGGCGGTATTTCATACACGGGTCCGCGCGGCGCATTGAAGCCGGTATGCGCGCGGCGCTTTTCGATCATTTCCTCACGCTTTCCTATGACTTTTTCCAAAAAAACAAGATCGGCGATTTAATCTCCCGCTCAACCAACGATCTTGATGCGGTGCGTACCGCCATCGGCATGGGGCTTGTCGCTCTGGTTGACGGCACCATCATGGCGGTCTCAATTCTGGCGATCATCTTCGTAAATGATGCTCACTCCGCCGCGCTCGCCATTATTCCCCTACCGCTCATCACGCTGCTGATCCTGCTTTTCGGCAATCTGGTCGGCAGGCGTTTCCAAAAGGCGCAAGAAGCCTATTCCGCCATGAGCGGCATAGTACAGGAAACCTTTGCCGGTATCCGTGTGGTGAAGTCGTTTGTCAAAGAATGGCATTTCCTCCGGAAGTTCGCGGATACTACCGACGATTACCGCGCGGCGAATATGGCTCTGGTAAAACTCTACGGCGTTTTTTTCCCGCTGATCGGCTTCTTTTCAGGCTTAACTTCCATCATATTGCTGCTTGCAGGCGGTATCCGCGTTGTCCAAGGCGTTATGACGCCCGGACAATTAACCGCCCTGTTCCGCTATTTCCAGATGCTGATCTGGCCGCTTATGAGCGCGGGCTTCATGGTGAACTTGATACAGCGGGGCGCGGTGAGCCTTGGACGCATAAACGAAGTAATGTATACTCAGCCCCTCATTGCGGCGCCGCCAAACCCCGCTCAATCGGAGGATCCCCGCGCCCCGCTGATAGAATTCCGCAATCTCAGCTTTATTTATAAAGAATATGAACAATATGAAAAAAAAGACCGCGGTGACGGAGCATCCCAAGAAACCGTCAAAAACCAATGTATACTCGAAAACATCTCCATTAGCATCGAACAGGGAACGCGGCTCGGCATACTGGGACGCACCGGTTCGGGGAAGACAACCCTCGTGAAAACGCTTATGCGCATGATTGAGCCGCCGGCAAACACGGTTCTCGTGAAGGGCGTTGATGTACGGGACTGGGACTTAAAGAAACTGCGCGGCCTGTTCGCGGTTACGCCTCAGGATTCCTACCTTTTTTCCGATTCCATCAGGCGGAACATAGCCTATGGATTTGAGGACGAACAGGGCGCGGACGAGCCGGACCGCGCATTGTCCGCAAAAATAGAAAAAGCCGTCTCCTTGTCCGCCATCGACAATGACTTGGCGAATTTCACGGACGGCTTAAACACCATCATCGGGGAACGGGGACTGACGCTTTCCGGCGGACAGAAACAGCGGGTTTCCATTTCCCGCGCGATCATAAAAGGCGGAGAAATACTCATCCTAGATGACGCTCTTTCCGCAGTGGATGCCGAAACCGAGCAAAAGATACTTTTACGGCTTCTGGAAACAAAGCCGGAATCGGCGTCCGCGCAACGGTTGACGGTCATCATCATTTCTCACCGCGTCTCAACGCTTTGCAACGCCGACAAGGTACTGGTGCTCGACAAAGGGCGCATCGCGGAATACGGAACGCCGGCGGAACTTATTGCACAGAACGGTTTCTATGCCAAGACCGCAGCGTTGCAACAGTTGGAACAGCGGACGGTTTTACCAAATTGAGTATGAAAAGAGCGGTTTAATTCCCCTGAACCAAGCTCCGGACCTGGTTCCGGTACCAGATAACAAAGGAGAAATAAAATGGGAAACGCACGTATCCCAAGAGGTATACCTGATACTGCATATTGCCCGCCGCCTATAATGCCGCGGGGGAGCGCCTATAAGGACCGGCCTACCACACGTTTTGCATTGAGGACAAAGATAGGCTGCCATTGATGGAATGGTATACGAGGGCGCGTTCACGGTAGGCAAAGCGATACGCATACGGGACGGCCGGATAAAAGCCGTAAAGAGGCGTTTTGACCATTTCGGCGGAGCGGGCGTCCCTTTTTCAGGTCAAGCGCCGCGGCTTTTAAGTCAGTAGCCATGGCTTTTAAGTCAAGCGCCACGGCTTTCAGGTCAGTAGCCGCGGCTTTTAAGTCAAGAGCCATGGCTTTTAAGTCAAGCGCCATGGCTTTCAGGTCAAGAGCCGCGGCTTTCAAGTCAAGAGCCATGGCTTTCAAGTCAGTAGCCGCGGCTTTTAAGTCAGTAGCCGCGGCTTTCAGGTCAAGCGCCGCGGCTTTTAAGTCAAGCGCCGCGGCTTTCAGGTCAAGAGCCATGGCTTTTAAGTCAAGCGCCATGGCTTTCAGGTCAAGAGCCGCGGCTTTCAAGTCAAGAGCCATGGCTTTTAAGTCAAGAGTTCAAACTTTCATTACCGGCCGCGGGGTTGGCGCGGGAAGGGCTGATCCGCCTTGTCTCCACGCAGGTATACGTCTGGGGATATGCGCGATGGGAAATATAGATAAAGAA
>JAITAN010000025.1 GCA_031284105.1 Treponema sp.
CTCGTGTTTCTCCTGGCATCGAAAGGCGTGGAAAAAAAATTGCGCGGGTCAATGCCCCGCGATTAAACCCCATGCCATACCGTGAATAAGCGCCCGTATGGACGCTTATTCAAACAGCAGGGCCGCAGCGCCGCGTTACTTAGCCGTGAAATGTGTCGGGGCTCTCCGGCGCGGTGTTGCCCGTGATATAGCCGGCGGCGGTATCTTTTCCCCGGATTAGCTCCGCATCACTACCGTCGCCGGTCCGCGTTGCAAGGTAAATACTATATCTCAACGCCCATACCGGCGTTTGTTCCTATTCCTTTGAAGCCTGGATCCTGCCCGCGTGTTCCTTCCGGCCCGCCGCGTTCTTGTAGGCGTCCACGGCGGCGGCGGGAACGTGGATGACCGCCGGCGGCTCGTCGCCCCACGAGGGCCATAGACTTCCGCCAAGTGCGGGAGGCTTCGGGGACGGCATGGTGAGGTAAGTTTCTTGCATCCCGCAAAGACGGTCTGCCCAATAGCGCTAACGCCTTCCGGTAAGGTTATGGCAGTAAGGTTATCGCAATAGGCAAAAACAGACTCCCCGATAGCGGTAAGACTTTCCGGCAGGGTGATGGAAGCAAGCCTCCCGCACCCGTGAAAGGCCCCTTTCCCGATAGCGGTAAGACTTTCCGGCAGGGTGATGGAAGCAAGCCTCCCGCACCCATGAAAGGCCCCTTTCCCGCTAGCGGTAAGGCCCGCCGGCAGGGGTACGGAAGCAAGCCTCCCGCACCCGTCAAAGGCTCCTTTCCCGCTAGCGGTAAGGCCGGCGGGCAGGGTGATGGAGCGAAGGCTGCCGCAATAGGAAAAAGACCGGCCCCCGATACCGGTAAGGCCCGCAGGCCATGTTATAGAAGCAAGCCTCCCGCACCCGTGAAAGGCCCCTTTCCCGACAGCGGTAAGGCCGGCGGGCAGAGTTACGGATTTCAGGCCGGTGTTTTCGTAAAACGCCGCATCCCCGATACCGGTAAGGCCCTCCGGCACAACCACATTCGCCGCGCTTCCCCGGTACTTGACCGGCGCGCCGTCCTTAATCTCGAAGTCCGCGCTCCGGGCCATGACTGCGGGAGCCGCCAGTACGAGAACCGCCAGAGCGCAAGCCCTTATTCAATACTTTCTTATTCATCTTCACCATACTGGTGGTAAGCAACCATTAATAACGAACCGTGAACCATGATTGGCGGCTACCACGCTTTGTCAAAGCCCCGTATCCCGCCGGCGCGGTACCGAAGTCCAAAGTCGCTGGGAATAGCCATGCCAAGCCCTCCTTCATAGTTAAACAGCGCGGTAAGCGCGTCCCCGATGCCGACGGTAAAACCATACGCAAAGGTTCTATGGGTATCGTAGGTACAGAATATATTCATTTTCAGGCCGCCCAAAATAAAAAAGTCATCGGGCCGCAAATAAAAGGCAAGATTGAACTTGTAAAAGAACGTATCGGTATAGTTTGATTGGAAGTACGGCGATACCTCGTAAAAATGCCGGTACCCCAGCGTTGCCGCAAACGAATAATCGACGCCGCGTTTTAAGGCGCCCCTAAGCTCCAGCGCGGCGCCGTAGTCGTCGGTTTTTGCGGCCACATCGTAATGTTCCCGGCGGTAAAAAAACTCAGGATACAAGTCCGCGTTACCGAGGCCGAGATCATTGAATGACAGATCAATGCCGAAGTTCAGCGCCTTGACAATCATATCCGCGGCGGCATCCTTTTTTACTTCCCCAAACTCGATCACGTCTCCCATGCCGATATAGCCCGCGGCTTTGTTGAGGATACGCCCCACGCCGCGCCACTCGGACGTATAAATAAGCGGAACCAGCGCGATTTTGAACGAATGGGTAACGCTCTCGTCATCATGGAAAATCCAATTTCTGTCCCCGGCGTCATTGTACACGACAGAGAAACTACGCAGCCCGTCAAATATTTTGATATGGTCGCCCGCAAAAACACTGCCCTGAAAGAAACGGCTTTTAAAGGACAGTCCGCTTCCCAGAAAGAAAAACCAACTTTCATCGTCCACTTCCCCAAATCTTGATTCAAAGCCGTCAATAAGCAGGCCGTCGTCCGCCCTGCCGCTGATGTTCCTGTACGCCATAGCCGCGAAAACGGGGATGGACATGGCGTTGTTGAGCTTGAACTGTCCGCCGGTTAAGGCGTTAATAATATCATTACTTGGCCCTCCTTCCAAAGAATATGCCATGCGGAAGCTCATGAACAGCGGAGTAACGCTGTCTTCTTCTTCCTGTGCCTCCTGATACCGCATCAGGCTGCTTATCTCGTCCTGGAAATAGCTCATCAAATCCGGGTTAAGGACAGGCCCGCTGTCATCCAGTACGATGCCGGACGGTTCGTATTGCGCGTACAGTGAAACGGCGCAAACTACGGTAACCAGCACCCAAACAATCTTCTTCATCTTTTACCCTCCTATGGTAAATTCGTTTCAAAAAAGCGGGGAACCAGGCGGTATGTCCTGGGCTCCCCGCTTGCATACGCCCGCGGCGGGGTGGGCGGAGCGGTTAGGCAATCTACCGCATGGCTTCGACTTTCCTTCGTACTTCTTCAACTCCCCGCCGGTTTTCATCGGTATCATCGAATACCATAACAGTAATCCGTTGTCCATCAATATGCTTATCAGAAATTCGATAGTAATGACCTGGTTCAAAAGAAACCGTTGCTTTTAGTCCATTTGCAGTATATGTCGCATTGTTACGATACTCAGAAAAATTTAATGTTATAGTATGCGCGCCGGATGGAATCAAAAGCCACCTCTCTCCTAACGCATCGCCAGACAGCATAAAGGGCTTATCATCTATATGGGTGATAGTCAAAGTATGTGCCGGTGAAATAGCGCTAGATTCAGAAACCGGTGTTGAGCGATCATAAATGCTAACCGTTGTAGTAGCGCACCCAACAAACACGAACCCCATAACCAGCGCGGTTATCGCTGCGCTGATTAAACTTGAACAAATACTGTTCTTTCTCATCTTTACCCTCCTAATGGTAAAATAATTTGCGTTTACTTGAGTTTTGCGAAGCAAAACTCCACTCTACAAATACGCCCATACCGGCGCTTGTTCCTATTGCTTTATCTTCCTACAGCAAAAGGAAGATGGCCAAACTTTCTCTGAATTTCATCAACAACCGTCGGGCTTAAAGAATCACACCCATAAAATGCCCCATATCCAACTTCTTGAATACTTGACGGGATGGTAATTTTTGCCGGTCCTGCGCACTCGTAAAACGCATACATTTTGATTGCCGTTAATCCGTCGGGAAGCATGACCTCCGCCAGGTTACCACATCCATAGAATGTGTACGCCTGAATTACTGTTACCGAATCAGGAATAGTGACGGATGCAAGACTCGTGCAATAGTAAAACGCATCCTCCTCGATAGCGGTAAGACCTGCGGGCAGGGTTACGGAGGTAAGGGTCTTGTTCCCCTCAAACGCCTCCTTGCCAATCGCGGTAATGCCCTCCGGCACAACGACTTCCGCCGCGTTCCCCCGGTACTTGACCGGCACGCCGTCCTTAATCTCGAAGTCCGCGCTCTGGGCCGTGATTGCGGGAGCCGCCAACACGAGAACCGCCAGGGCGCAAGCCCTATTCAATACTTTCTTCTTCATCTTTCTCTCCTATGGTAAAATAATTTGCGTTTACTTGAGTTTTGCGAAGCAAAACTCCACTCTACAAATACGCCCATACCGGCGTTTTTCCCTTAAGTACCTGCCGTAGAACGTGGGCGCGTGTTCTTTCCAACGCGCAGCCTTCTTATACGCATCCACGGGGACGGC
>JAITAN010000095.1 GCA_031284105.1 Treponema sp.
GGGACATCCCGCAGACTTCGCGGGACATCCCGCAGACTTCGCGGGACATCCCGCAGACTTCGCGGGACATCCCGCAGACTTCGCGGGACATCCCGCAGACTTCGCGGGACATCCCGCACGGGGGCTGCCGCTGTTCGCAGCGTACCGCGTTATTTCAAGACGGTTCTGGGGGATGAAGGGGATACGCGCGGACGTAAATCTATATCTGATAGCATAATAGAACGGATTCATGTTTCGTGTGGCATAACTCCTTTGAAAACCGCAGCCTCTTAAAAAGAAGTATATGCCCGTTATGAGCGCCTGTCAATAGTTTTTTTTAGGGGCAGCCTTTTTTATTTTGTTTACCGCGCGTCTTGTTTTGAGGGCCGCGGGCCGGCCCCGCGCCCCGCACGCCGGACAACGGGGCAAGGCCGCGCGCGGAAACCCGCCGCCCTATGCGCCGCCATACCCGCGCCTACCGCCCCAGCGCCGCGTCTAAATCCGCTATAATATCGTCCGGATTTTCTATGCCGACGGAAAGGCGCAGGAGTTTTTCGTTTATGCCCGCGGAAAGGCGCATTTCTTCAGGGATAGCGTCATGGGTCTGCACCAACGGATAGGTGATGAGGGATTCCACGCCGCCTAAACTCTCCGCAAACAGCACGAGTTTGACGGCTTTCAAGATCGAGGGGATTATACGCGCATCTTTGACATAAAAAGAAATCATACCATTGTGTCCCCGCGCTTGTCTTTGGGATACGGCAAGCTGCGGATGATCGCTCAATCCCGTGTAAAACACCGTCTCCACCGCAGGATGCCCTTGAAGCCACGCCGCAACGCGCCTTCCGTTTGTCTGGTGCTTTTCCATACGCACGGACAGGGTTTTTATGCCCCGCAGCGTGAGCCACGCGTCAAAAGGAGACAGCGCCGCGCCTTCGCTCCGCTGCACTTTCAAGAGCGGCTCCTCAAACGCTTTGTTAGAGTGAACGATGAAGCCGGAAAGCGTGTCGTTATGCCCCGCAAGGTACTTGCTGCCGGAATGAATGACAAAGTCCGCGCCCAAATCAAGGGGGTTCTGAAAATATGGGGTAAGGAAGGTGTTGTCAACGATGAGGCGCCCGCCCTTTTGGTGGATAAGACCGGCGCAAGCCTGAATGTCCGTTACCTTCATCATGGGGTTTGACGGCGTTTCAATGAAGAGCACCTTTGTTTCCGGCCGCAGCGCGGCCTCTATATGAGAGATGCCGCTTGTATCAACCCACGAAAACGTATAGCCGTATTCCGCATAATATTCGCTGAAAAGCCGGTATGTGCCGCCATAAAGGTCCTCCGAAACTATGAAATGCGTCTTTCTCCCGCCCTCTTTGTTATTCGGAGAAAAGAGTTTAATGATTGAGGATATGGCGCTCATGCCGGTAGCAAAGGCTAAGCCGTATTCCCCGTGTTCGAGGAGCGCGACGGTTTGTTCCAGGACCTTTCTGGTGGGGTTTTCAGACCGCGAATAATCAAAGCCGGTTGATTGTCCCAATCCGGCGTGGCGGAACGGGGCGGTCTGGTAAATAGGCACGGTTATCGCGCCGGTAACCGGATCAAAGAACTGCGCGCCGTGAACGCACGCGGTTTCACTGTTCATGTCCCGCGCTCCTAGCCTAACGCCGCTTCAAAGTCGATGAGTAAATCTTCGGCGTCTTCAAGCCCCGCGGAAATCCGTATCAGCGTATCCGTGATACCGAGCCGTTCCCGTTCCTGCCTGGGCATGGACGCATGGCTCATGCGGACCGGATACGAGGCGATGGTTTCGACTCCGCCGAGGCTCACGGCCGCGGCCGCGAGCCTCGTTTTCCCCAAGAAACGGAGCGCCTGTTCCGTTGTTTTTGTCTTAAACGAAAGTACCGCGCCCGCGCCGAATGCCTGCGCGTCATGAACCGTTTTGTCGGTAAACCCTTCCAGCCCGGGATAGTACACGGCCTCAACGTTCTTGTTTTCCTGAAGGCGCTTTGCGATAGCCGCAGCGGTTTTCTGCTGCATGGTAAGCCGCGCCTTGAGGGTTTTGATGCCCCGCAAGGTCAGCCATGAATCCCAGGGCCCAAGCACCGCGCCGAAACCGTTCTGAACGCGGTAAATCTCCTTGCCCAAGGCTTCGGTTCGGGCAACCGCAAGACCGGCAAGCACATCGCTATGACCGCCAAGAAACTTCGTGGCCGAGTGTATCACAATGTCCGCGCCGTTTTTCTCAATCGGACGCTGCAAATAGGGCGTCATAAAGGTATTGTCAACAATGGAGACAATGCCGGCGTCCCGCGCTATGGCGCATGCCGCATGAAGATCGGTAATCTTCAGCAGGGGATTCGAGGGCGTTTCGAGAAACAGCGCCTTTGTATTCGGCTTAACCGCCCGTTTGATTTCATCAAGGTTTGAGGCGTCAACCGCCGTGGATTCCAAGCCCCAGCGCTTAAAAAACGTGTTGATGATCCGGTAGCTTCCGCCGTACATATCTTCCGCCGTAACGATATGATCGCCTGTAGAAAAAATTCCCAATACCGAAGATACGGCCGCGATGCCGCTTGAAAAGGCATACCCGTTCGTCCCGCCTTCCAATGCCGCAATAGTATGTTCCAGGGCCTTTCTGGTGGGATTGCCGGAACGTGCATAATCAAATTCCCGTTCAACGCCGGCGCCTTCATCCCGAAAAGAAACGCTTTGATCAAACGTGGAAGCTTGAAAAACAGGAACACTTAACGCGCCGGTAGCGGCATCTGCCGTACCGGCATTGTGAATTAGTAGCGTACCAATATTCATATTATGATTGTATCAAACGATGCGGTAAATATCAATTACCGCACCGTTGGATTCGCGGCCGGGTCTAATACGCGCCCTAAGGGGCAACCCTTCAGCGCGCTTAGCGTTGGCGGCGCCAACAAAAAACGGCAGTAGCCGGGTTTGCATAGCAAACCGCCGCGGTTAACTACCTTCCTTACAGAACGAACCCCGCAGCCCTTCAGGGCGGGGAAAATCATGCTGCCGGTTATTCGTCCCAAAGCCATGTTGAAAGGTAGCGTTCGCCGGTGTCGGGTAGAACCGCGACGATAACTTTCCCCTTGTTTTCAGGGCGTTTCGCAACGGTAAGCGCGGCTTCAAGGGCCGCGCCGGAAGATATGCCGACCAGAATGCCTTCTTTTTTCGCAAGGAGACGGGCGGCATTGGCGGCTTTTACTTCGTCAGTCTTGTAGATTTCGTCTACGATTGCGGGATCATAGACGTGCGGCAGGAAGCCCGCGCCGATGCCCTGAATCTTATGGGGACCGGGCTGTCCGCCGGAAAGTACGGGCGATGCCGCGGGTTCAACCGCAATGATTTTAATAGAAGATTTCTTGGATTTGAGGTATTTACCCGCGCCGGTAGCGGTTCCGCCGGTTCCAACTCCGCTGACAAGGATATCGACTTTACCTTCCGTATCATTCCAGATCTCAGGACCGGTTGTTTTTTCATGGATGGCAGGATTAGCCTGATTATTGAATTGCTGCGGAATGAATGAATTCGGTATGGATGCGGCAAGTTCTTCTGCTTTGGCAATGGCGCCTTTCATACCCTTTGCGCCTTCGGTAAGTTCAAGCTCCGCGCCAAGCGCTTTGAGAAGTTTCCGGCGTTCAACGCTCATGGTTTCCGGCATGGTAAGGATGATCTTGTAGCCTTTCACCGCGGCGACAAACGCAAGTCCGATACCGGTATTGCCGCTCGTTGGTTCAATAATCACCGTTCCGGGTTTTATTTTCCCATCCCGTTCGCCTGCTTCGATCAATGCAAGCGCGATACGATCTTTCACACTGGAAAGAGGGTTGAAGTATTCAAGTTTTACATAAACTTCCGCATCCCCGTCGTTGATCTTGTTGATCTTAACTATAGGGGTGTTGCCGATTAAATCGGTAATTTTTTCTACACGTGCCATAAAGGTCTCCTTATAAACTTATACGGACAATATTCATATTATCTACATAAATTTACTATACTATAATAATAAAATAAAAAATTGTCAATATGATTTTGAACAAAAAGCAATAAAAATAGCGGAGCGTAGTTTTGAAGAGCTTCTCATTATTAAACCAGATTTTCAACCAAGCTTTCAAATAAAAAATCCCCGCCCTTCTGCGGCGGGGTATTAAAGATTGCTCCTTGAAATTGTAACGTATAACGGGGGTAGTAAACCTTACCGGGCGCTGCCGCGCTCCATGTGAGCGCGTGGATTGAAACAAATAAGAAAGTACCGGAATGATATGCGCCCTTATTACGCCGTGTATTGCAGTTTGTATAACTGCGTGTACACCCCGTTTTCTTTTTTGATAAGCTCATCATGCGTACCTTGTTCTACAATACAGCCGTTTGAAAGCACGAGAATACGGTCCGCATGTCGGATGGTGGAAAGCCGGTGAGCGATAACGATGGAAGTTCTGCCTGCAAGCATCCGCGCCATGCCGGCTTGAATAGCGCGTTCAGTTTCCGTATCAATAGAACTCGTGGCTTCATCCAGCACGACAACAGAAGGATTATGGGCAATGACCCGCGCAAAACTTATGAGCTGCCGCTGCCCTGAAGAAATATTTACGGCGCCCTCGGAAAGCGCCGTATTGTATCCATCCGGTAATGCGCGGATGAATGAATCCGCACAGACCGCACGCGCCGCGTCCCGTACCTGTTCATCGCTCATGGCGAGTCCCAGCCTGATATTATCTGCAACCGTGCCGGAAAACAGAAACACATCCTGTAACACAGGCAGCACACAGGAACGAAGCTCGTCAAGCGGAATGTCCCCAACCGGCACGCCGTCAAGGAGAATAGCGCCGCCGTCAATATCCCATAAACGGGTCAGAAGGTTCGTGATGGTGGTCTTACCCGCGCCCGTATAGCCCACAATGGCGACCATTTCACCCGGATTAACGGTAAATGTAATCCCTTTTAGTATTTCCTCTCCCTGCTTGTAAGAAAAACGCACGTTTTCAAACGCAATGCCGCCGCTAATGGCGCCGCCCGTATCACGCCGTACTATATGATGGACGCCGGTATTGGGAATGGCTTCATCGGTATCGAGGAGCTTGAACACCCTTTCGCCGCCGGCCATGGCGGACTGAAGCAGCGTAAACTTTTCCGCAATATCGGCAACAGGATTGTAAAACATGCTCACAAGGCTGATGAAGGCGATAAGTACGCCCAGTGAAAGCGACAGGTTGAGGATAAACACTCCACCCATAACAATCACAGCCGCAGTTGTAACAATGGAGAGCCATTCAACAGCCGGACGAAAAATCGCATATACGTACATCTCTCCAAGGTTCGCGTGCAAAAGCTCGTTGTTGCGTTCGGTAAACTCTCTACCGCTTTTTTTCTCTGCTGTGAAAAGCTGTACCACCTGTACGCCGGCAAGCCGCTCGGACAAATAGGAGGTTACCAAAGAAGATGCCGTACGCTGCCTTCTGAAAGCATCGCGCGCCTTTCCCCTCGCCCATGCGGTTATCGCAAGCACCGGCGGTATAAGTACGGTTACCAGCAGCGCAAGTTTTGCGGACAGCAGGAACAATGTGATGAGCGATCCGAGCATAACCGAAAAATCTTTAAGAAAGGCGGAAAGCACTTCGGTGAAAAACTGGTTGATCGTTTCTACATCGCCCGTTAAACGGGTAACGATACGTCCAACCGGATGGCGGGAGAGGAACGCGGTTGACTGGGACATGGTTTTTCTGAAGAGCGCCATGCGTATGTCTTTCATTATCCGCTGCCCGACTAGAGTTGCGGCCCATGTTTGGATAAAGGTAAACACAAACACAATGACCAGCGCGGCAAGCACGATAAGTACTACGCGGATAACGAAAGAAATATCCCCGGCTCTCACGGCGGTTTTTTCCCGCGTTGAAAGCGAAACGAGGTCTTTTTCACGTATTGCCGCCTTGCCGTCTTCTATTATAAATAGGGCTTTTTTAGCCTGAATGACATGGGCAGCCGAATAATGCGAAGAAGATATATCGTAATGAAACGCATACCATGCCTCCGTTTCCAGAATACCGGCTTCTTTTAATTCCTTTTCTACATGCGTCTGCATCTTTGTATGTTGATTCTGTAGTATAAACAGCATGGAACCGATTCGGATGGCGTTTTTGGCGTTTCTGAATTCCGCAAGGGTATGGTTCGCTTCTTGAGACAGCGTTTCTTCGTTTTTTTCAGAGGAAAAGGCGATAAAGCGGGCAAGAATCGCGTTATCTATGACCTGCTGCTGTAAGACAGGAACGAGCAGCTCCCCTGCGGTTGACACAAGAAGCGCGATAATAATGAGCGCAGTCAATAAAGGGTACGGTTTGAGATAGGAGAGCATACGGGCAAAGATTGCGCCGTCATAGCTTTTCACAATATCATCGGTCTCAAAATAGTCGGACATGGGAGAAGTATAGAGCGTTTTTGAAAAGGAGGCAAGAGAGGCTTTGCGGCAAAGCGCATTATTCTGTTTACTATGGTTTTTGAAAATTTCGGAGAAGACGTAACGCGTGAAATAGTTTCAATAAAAATTCCTGCCGCAGAGCGGCGGGGTATTAAACCCTACCGGGCGCTGTCGCGCGCCGGGTGAGCGCGTGGATTGAAACAATAATAAAACCGCACCGGTAGGATCCGTTCACCGCTTCCGCAGCTCATTCAACGCCTCCAGCCCAAAAATCCCGCCGGATTTCAGCTCTTCGGTTATGGAATTGGGAACGAGCATCATGGAATTACCGGCTTTGAGTCCCTCGTTTAGGATCGACAGTATTTTCAATTTCATGGCCGGTTCATTCGTTGCATAAACCGATACCGCCTCTTTCAATTTTTTGGCGATTTCAATTTCGGCTTCCGCAAGCAGAATGCGGCTTTTCTTTTCCCGTTCCGCTTGAGCAAGACGGGCAAGCGATTCTTGCAGAGCATCCGGTATTTGAATATCGTGGATTTCGACGTACTGTACCGTAATGCCCCATTCGGTAGTTTGCTTGTCCACTTCCGCTTGTATCTGTTTTTCGATTAAGTCCCCCTGCTCAAGGAACACGGAGAGCGTGTTGCTGCACACCGCATTTCTAAGCGCGGCTTTGGAAGCAAGCGCCACTGCCTCCTCGTAATCCTCAACTTCCAATGCCGCTTTTTGCGGATCCCATACGAGCCAGAATGCGAACGCGTCGGCATTCACGGTTACGGAATCCGCGGTGAGCGTGTTCTGTGCGGAAAAGTCGGTTACGCGTATGCGTATATCTATAACAAAGCCAATCCGGTCGGCAAACGGAATCAGAAAGAATAGACCGGGACCCCGAACGGAGCGAAATTTGCCGAAACGCAGGACGATCATGCGCTCCCATTCGTCGGCTTTCTTAATGGAAGGAACAACCGCTACAAGGACGGCCAGGGCCGCGCCGGTACCGGTAAGGTACCACCCTATGTCTCCGCCTTCTCTAATCACCGCAAGACCTGCAACAATCTGAACAACGCCATACACAAAGAGCAATACTTTCAAACCCGTCCAATCCCGTATTTTCTTTGCTTTTTCCGGTACGTGCGCCGAATAGTGTCTCTGTTTTACCATTTTATCCCCCTTAACGTCAGTCTGTATTAGAATTGTTCCTGTATCAGTGTCAGAAGTTCGCTTTTTCCCACTCCAAGATTTTTCAGTTCCTGCATAAAACGCCCCAGCACTTCTTGAATTTTCCGGTTTCTAATATTTTCCCTCGATTCCGGTTTCTTGTCCGATATAAAGGTACCGCTTCCCACTTGAGTTATCAGTATACCGCGAATCTCCAATTCACTGTAGGATTTGGCGATAGTATTCGGGTTGATCTTCAACTCCACGGCCAGAGCGCGGATAGTGGGCAGTCTGTCCCCGGGTTTGAGCCTTTCGGACAGGATTGCGTACTCTATCTGCTGGATGATCTGCCGGTAGATGGGTGTTCCGCTAGCCGTGTCCAGCGAAAAAGTAATATTCGGCTCGACTATTGTATTGTTCATCTAATACAACAATATATCACCTTGGGCGGATGAGTCAAGCTTTTTTCATTTTTGGCAAAGTAAAAAATACAATTTACCATAAGCCCTGCCTCATTGCCTGCATTGCGTTCGTTTTTTTGTTCATCTTCGACATTTTTTTCATCATGTTCTTGATCTTCTCGAATTGTTTCAACAACCGCGCCACTTCAGCAACCGATGTGCCGGAGCCGCGTGCGATACGCGCCCTCCGGCTTGGTCCTATGATAAGGTGGTTTGCCCGCTCTTTTTTAGTCATAGAAAGAATGATGGCTTCTTGGGATTTGAGGTTCGCATTATCGATATCCTGTTCGCTTATCTGACCGGACATACCCGGAATCATGTCAAGCATGGATTGCAAGCTGCCCATCTTCTTGACCGATTGGAGCTGGGTAAGCCAATCCTCAAGGGTAAGCGTCTCCTTTTCCATTTTTTTTTGGAATGCAAGCGATTCTTTCTGGCCAATAACTTCTTGGGCTTTTTCGACAAGGCTTACGATGTCGCCCATACCGAGGATACGGCTTGCCATACGTTCAGGGTGGAATAGTTCAAAGTCTTCCGGCTTTTCGCCCACGCCGACAAATTTGATTGGTTTGCCGGTGATGGTTTTGAGGGACAGAGCCGCTCCGCCGCGAGTGTCGGAGTCGAATTTGGTGAGGATGACGCCGGTAAGTCCGATTTTTTCGTCAAACGACTTGGCTATGTCAACCGCCGACTGACCGGTCATGGAGTCCGCCACTAAAAGGAGTTCGTCAGGAGACGAGGCGTTCTTGAGCGCCGACAGTTCCTGCATCATGGGTTCGTCTATCTGGAGCCGTCCTGTGGTGTCGACGATCAGCGTGTCGATGAGGTTCCGCTTTGCCCATGAAACGGCTTCTTTGTACACCTTCACGCTATCTTTCGCCCCGTCAACCCGGTACACCGGTACATTGAGCCGGCTTCCCAGCACGGCAAGCTGCTCTATTGCCGCAGGGCGCACGAGATCGCAGGCGATGAGCATGGGTTTGCGCCCGTCTTTTTTTAGGCGGAGCGCCAGTTTTGCGGAACTGGTCGTTTTTCCGGAACCCTGTAAGCCCAGCATGAGAATCGTGGAAAGGGTGTCGGGGCCCTTGAGCTTCAATCCCTGATTGGCATCGCCTAGAAACGATGCGAGTTTATCGTGTACTATTTTGACGAATTGCTGCCCGGGATGTACGGAGCGGAGAACCTTTTCACCTTTCGCTTCTTCTATGGTTGAATTTACAAACCTCCTGACAACTCGAAGGTTGACGTCGGCTTCCAAGAGCGCCATCTTGATGGCGTCAACCGCATCATCAATATTCTTTTCGGTGATGGTCGCTTTACCGGAAATGAACCGGAGGGCGTCGCCGACTTTAGTGGTAAGTGTATCGAACATGAAAGGAATTATAAACAAAAGAGAGGTTCTTTACAAGAAGGCAAACAGGACGCCGCCGCATGAACGGCAAAAGCTCCCGCTATTGGTATTGGCGGTAAAAAATATAAGACGCACGTATCCCAAGAGGTATGCCTGATACTCCATGTTGTCCGTTGCCTATAACGCCGCGAAGGAGCGCCTATAAGGACCGGCCCGCCATACTATTTTGCATTGAGGAAATGATAGCCTAGCATTAAGTGCAATGCTATACGAGGGCGCGTTCACAGTACGCAAAGCGATACGCATACGGGACGGCCGGATAAAAGCCGTAAAGAGGCGCTTTGATCGTTTCGGCGGCGCGGGCGTCCCTTTTTTCAAGCCAATAGCCGCGACTATCAAGTCAATAGTTCAAACTTTCATTATCGGCGGCGGAGCGTCCTTAACTGCGGTTTGAACACGCCCTAGTCCAGCATTAATGACAATGCCGGGGTGGAATCGAAGGCAATGCTGCGCGGGAATTGACCATAGCGCGCCGGCCGCGGGATTGGCGCAGGAAGGTCCGATCCGCCTTGCCGCCTCGTCTCCATGCAGGTATACGTCTGCGGATATGCGCGTATATATATAAACGAGGTAGTTTGCCGCGGTTAAGACGGCGGGGTTCCCCTTTGACGTAACGGGCTGCCCCTTTAACGTGGCGGGCTGCCCCTTTGGTGTGGCGGGCTGCCCCTTTGGCTTGGCGGGGTTCCCCTTTAAGGCGGCGGGGTTCCCCTTTGGCTTGGCGGGCTGCCCCTTTAAGGCGGCGGGGTTCCCCTTTAACGTGGCGGGCTGCCCCTTTGACATGGCGGGGTTCCCCTTTAACGTGGCGGGCTGCCCCTTTGGTGTGGCGGGGTTCCCCTTTGAGACGGCGGGGTCCCCCTTTGGAACGGCGGGGTCCCACTTTGGAACGGCGGGGATCCCCTTTGACTTGACGGGGTTCCCCTTTGACGTGGCGGGGTTCCCCTTTAGACCGGCGGGGTTCCCCTTTACGGAGTTTTTACCTAAAAATAAGAAAAATA
>JAITAN010000148.1 GCA_031284105.1 Treponema sp.
CGGTGAAAGCTTTCATAGGTCCCGTTTCACTCCGCTTCATCTCCCGCATCCATCGTGCCGGCATATTCCGGTTAATGCCGAGGTCTTGGGCACGCCCGCTTCCGGTTTGTGTTCCGGGCAAGTTCCACCGCCCGTTCCTTAAACGCTTTCGTAAAAACGCTTCTTTCTCCCATGATTCTTCCGGAGGCGAACCGGGCCTTGATCTCCGCCTTCCGCTGTCCCGCACTCGGCGTGGGTATCACCCCTATCAGCTTGGTTGTCGTGTTCTCCGCTAGGCGTCCGCTTACCTTCACCCTCCGGCCGGCGTCGGCCGCGGATACGAGATACTCGCCTACTTCCGGCTTGTCCCCGACCGCCTTTATCGTGTGACCGCTTATGCCGAACTCTCCGGTCGAGGTGAGCGTCTCGTTCACCGTTTCCATACTTACGTCCTCTACCTCGTCTATGTAGCCCGCTACGTCCGCCGATCGTTCTACTATTGCTCCACGAGGTCATCGTAACTGCCGGTGAAGCCGCCTCTGTTTTTCGTGCGGCGCACACGTCCTCAACGGATATGTATTGACCCTGTTCAAAGCATGTACAAAGAGAACGGCATTTAGTGAGGATACGCCCGTTTTACTGGGCGGGTATATACGGTATATGACTCAAGAGCGTGCTGGGGAGGGGCGTTTATCCGGTCATACATAACCGCAGCAAATAGTGCGCCCGCTTTTCTACCGGTGTTCCTATCGTGCATTCTTAAAGAGAGCATATGACTTTCATGGTTGATGCTTGTCAAGCGGCCGTTCACTTTTTACCAAGACGCTTGCCAGACTGCTTCTCAGACGTATAATTTTGTCTTTATTTGAAGCCGGATTGCTCATGCCGATATAACGTCCCCTATAACGGAACCGGCTGCTTTAACCGCTTCCATTTTTTCAGCGCCGGCGTATAATATATAGCCATGGATAATACCATCATAAATCCGTATTGGAAATGGGCCGCGGCGGGAAAAGGCAATTAGTACCGGAAATGAAGAAATATACGATTAAAACAGCCCGTAACAACAGCAAAGTGCCTGCAATACTCGATAATAACGGCATGGAGCGTCCTCTCCATTCACTCATTGATCCGCAAAAAGAAGCGGCGCGCCTCCTTGGTACCAGAAAAGGCGAAAGGTTTCTTATCTTTCTCGGGTTAGGCGGCGGGTTTTCCGTTGCTCATGCGCTGGATGCGGCTCATGGCGGGGATGTACAACTCATTTTGATAATAGACTACGACCGCGAAGGGCTTGACGAACTCTTCAAGGCCATTGATTACACGCCGGTTATGACCGATCCGAGGGTGTTTCTCCTTGTCGATCCCGCGCCTGCCGAAATTGAATCGTTCATTGTCCGGCGCTATCAGCCCATTTTGATGAACGGTATGCGCGTTTTTCCTTTGAGAGCGCGTGTTGATGTTGAGCGGGAAGCGTTCAAAGCCGCAGAAGCGGCAATCGGCAGAGCGATTGAACAAGTGAGAGCGGATTATTCCGTACAGGCGCACTTTGGGCTTCGGTGGTTCTCCCATATTGTCCAAAATATCAAAACTATGAGCCTTATGCAGAAAAACGCCGGTTACCGGTGCGCCGGTAGACGCGCCTTTTGTCCGCCTAAAGGGAAGGGTGTGAAATGCGCGGCCGTAACCGCGGCAGGTCCATCATTAGAGCGCAGTCTCCCCCTGTTGAAGGAGCAACGGACACGGTACTTCATCATCGCAACGGACACGAGCCTGCCCGCGCTGCTTGCCGCGGGTATTGAGCCTGACGTTGCTATTTCCATTGACTGCCAACTCTGGACCTACAACCACTTTTTCCGCGGTACGCGCCGTATTCCCCTGTTTCTCGATTTGGCAAGCTCGCCTTTATTAGCCGAACGCTCGGCGGCGCCGTACTTCTTTGCGGGCGGTCATCCTTTGAGTCTGCTCTTCTCCCGTCAACAGGAGATACCCGAAGTGGACACATCCGGCGGCAATGTTACCTATGCGGCGGTTTCTCTGGCGGAGGCTTTTGGATTTGGAGCGGAAACCGTAGAACTATTCGGCGCTGATTTCTCCTATCCCCGGGGCGTTACCTATGCCCGTGGAACCTGGCTTTACCCGTTTTATGATAAACAGCAACACCGCCTCTCTCCAACCGAAACCTTTTTTTCACACTTGCTGTACAGAACCGCACTTGAAAAACGGTATGCCGATGGATCGTGGTATTACGAGACGCCGATACTCGCCATGTACCGCGCCAAACTTGCAGGGCGAAAACGGACCGCGCGGATAGCGGCGCATACTGCGATTCCGTCCGTCCGTTCAGAACACATATCCGATACATTCCTTGCGGTATACCGTGAAAGGCTGCGCTCGCTTTCTCTCCGGCATCCCTCCGATGCGGAAGGCAGACTCATCCTTACCACGCTGCTCCCCACGGCCGCGGCATTGAAATACCGCAGCCCTGAACTGGACGGAGACCTTTTATTGGAAGCGGCGCGGGAATGGTGTATGAAGCGGCTTTAGCGGCGGACGCCGGTAAATTGGTACCATGGTTAAACTGAGTTTTTGTATTAAGCGGCTTCCGCATACCGGCTTTCGGGGGTTTATAACAGATGCTTCCGATAAATGGATACCGCAATTCACGGCGCTGCCGGTACTAGCGCAAAGCGCTCGCACACTCATTGTATCCTATACAAGCCGTGTGCAGGACTTGGGACTGCCTGCAAGAAGATACGATGCGCTCATAGAATTGCGGCTTGATGATGTTGGCTCGGCGGCTGCCGTCTTGACGGATAAACAGTTTGAAGCCGCGGCAAGCCGTGCATATAAAGCGATCATAGATAGGAATGGAAGCGCAGCGCTTCTCACAAGAGAACTGCCTCCGCCGGTTGACCATGATATAGCAGCAAAATACGGGCAGAAGCCCAAATACCGCTTTACCACTATGCTTATGCGGAACAGCGCCATGTCTTTTAACGAATTTATGCGCCATCATAAAGAACGGCATATACCATTGTTTTCTTCAATTCCAATTATACAGAGAAACGTTCTGCGTTATGTAGTTTCCCATAGGATAAGCGGTCTTAGTCCAGACGGCTTCTGCGGGAAATATGACGGCATTGTTGATTTCTGGTTTGATAACGCCGTTGATTTGGCTGCGATATTTGTTAATCCGAGCTATTTATCCATAGTAAGACCCGATGAAAGACGCTTCCTCGATTTGAGCGCGTGCGATTTTATAATCTCAAGGGAACTTCCTCCTCTAATTTGGACAAACTAAACCGGAATATAGAGAGCGCAGGCGGATGGCAGACCGGCCGAACCTTGGCAGACATCGAGCGCCGATCCGGGTAGAAAGCGGGCCGCACTTTCTAGGCGGCGTGGAAGCGCGCGCGGCTATACGTGAGCGCATCGCACGGCTGTGTGTTAATGGCGCGCCGCCTCCCTCACACGGCCTTTACCATCCAGCCTTTTTTGTCGGGCAGCGTACCGTACTGTATGCCTTTGATGGTATCGCGTATATCTGCGGTGAGGCCGCCGGTTTTTCTATCATTGAAGACAACGGTCTTGCCCTCGTAGGTGAGAGACTCAATGGGGGTAGCGCCTGCTGCGGTGCCGCTGACAAAGCACTCTTTCGCCTCGCTGAACACCTCGTCAATGGAGATTTTGCGCTCGGAGACCGTAACGTTCTTGTCCCGGGCAAGCTCTATGATGCTCGCCCGCGTGATACCGGGCAGGATCGTATCGCCGAGTTCGGGCGTTACCAGCTCGCCTGATTTCAGGTAAAAGAAAACGTTACAGGAAGAGCCTTCCTCAACGTATTTCCGGTGGACCGCGTCGAGGTAGATACACTCCATATAGCCGGCTTCGGCAGCTTCGTGCTTGGCAAGCGCTGAGATCGTATAGTTTGAAGCGGCTTTTATCCAGCCCGTGCCTTTAGGCGCCGCCCGGATACGTCCGGTGATGACCGCGCCGGAGGTACCGTCTGAAAAGTAGGCGCTTACCGGCGTTGTTATGATAACGACCCACGGCTTTTTGGATAAGGCGACGCCGACTCCGCCTTCCGAATACGAGAACGGACGTATGTAGATGGAGTCCGCGGTCATAAAAGAATCTTGTTCCCATTCTTTCTTATAAACGGGCTTAAAACCAAGCGCCGCGTTGCGCTTCACGATTTCTACGCAGGCACTGACAAACTCCTCTTCCGGAAACGGCGGCATATACAACCCCTTCATTGACTTGTAAAACCGTTTCGCATTCTGATCCGGACGGAAAAGCGCGATTCCGCCGTCCTTTTGAGGCAGGGCTTTGAGTCCTTCAAAGCAGCTCATTCCGTATTGGGTGGTATACCCTACCAGGGGCATATCATCGTAAAAATTGCGGGAATTCTCTAGTTTCTCCAGTTCCGCTTCGCTTAATTTCGCTTCTTCCTCCGGTGTTTTATGCGGCTTTTCTTCAAACCCGCCCGTCCAAACGCCGTTATCGAATTTTGACCGGTACACGGCCGGATAACTATGCAATCCAAATGCCATCTTTCTCTCCTTGACATCAACTGGTTCTGACGCCGTCGTCTTGGAACCTGTCTCTAGTATACCGAATTTCTGGAGTGGAAAGCAAGGCGTTTTATCTAGTGCGCTCAAGGTGTTTGAGCCGCTGCGGATGGAGGCGGTTCACTCGTGCGGAGGTACTTCACCCGCTCGTGCGGAGATGGTTCACCGGTGCGTGCGGAAGTGGTTCACCGGTGCGTGCGGTGCATGGGGTTTGCACCGGCGGGAACGCAGGGGCAGGGCCGTGTGTTAGGTAACGGTCAAGGGGCGGTCGAAGACGGCCGTGCGGGGGGCTTTCAAGATTTTGCTCCCGCCTGTATATTGGGTGGTTACTTCGACATGATACGTTCCCGCGGGCAGCGGAGGAGTGATGATGAGCAGGCGGTTGTACTGGTTCTCCACGAGGTCCGCAGCGTCTACCTTCACCCGCGCGCGGTCCGCAGCGTTCACGAAGTACACGCCGCAGGACGGATCATCCCCTTGCACTTTCACCTTGCCGCCTGAAATCGCCGCATTGCGGCCCGGGGTTATCATGCCGTTGACGCTACCCGTGCGCAGGTCGACAACCCCGGTGATGAAGAAGCCGGCGCCGGCCTCGCCCGCTATATCCACGTTGACGCCGATCAGTTCCTTACGCATATCCTTGCCTTGGTGAAATACCACGGCTATGGAGTGTTTCGCGGGGTCGAAGGGTTCATCGGGGCTTGTGAACACGCCCCTGATGTGAATAGACGCATTGTACCAGCCTGTGTTCACCGAAAAGCCGTCGCAGAGTAGATACGCCATCTCCTTAAGGAACGCATCAACCGCATATTCCATGTCCGAAGCGCCGGCATCCGTGCCGCCGCGTTCCACCGCCGAGGCGCAGATATCCCTCACGGAAAGGGAGCGCTCCGCCTTGACCAGCGCGGTATACTTGTTTTTGTTGCCCTCAAGCAGGTTTTTGTACAACCATGCTTTGATTGTGTGTAATACCGGCATTTGTTCTCTCCTAGTTTGCTTGCTTGCTCGTTTCAATCCACGCGCCCGACAAGGGGCGCGGCGTTTATATCCATGCGGGCTAATCCCGCCAGCCCGTGCGGGGTACGCCTGCCCGCCCGTGAGGGATAAGCCCGTTATTCCCAGCCGCCTGCGATACATACGCCGAAGCAGCGGACAGGCTATGCCTGCCTCGTCTACGCTACGCTTCTGTCAGACGAAGGGTCGTACGCCGCCTGCGATACAACGGCGGAGTAGTAAACAGGCTATGCCTGCCTCGTCTACGCTGCACTTCTGTTAGACGAAGGGTCGTACGCCGCCTGCGATACAACGGCGGAGTAGTGGACAGGCTACGCCTGAACAGCCTGCGGCCGGGCGCGGCGCGTCCGCGTTTTCCCAAGCCGCACTCCCCCTTGTACTACGATTACTCCCAGCCGCCCGCGCTGCCGGACAGCCGGCTGTCCATGTTGACGCCCTGACCGGCCGCGCTGTTGCGCTGTTTAGTGGGGGAACTGCTCACATACGCCGCTTTTCCGTTTGGCGCGGAGTTGGTCGCGTCAATGACGGACCTGCCGCGCTTGATGAACGTGCCGCCGCTATACACATACACGCCGCCGCCGTTGTTGGATGCGGTATTCCCGCGTATCTCTCCGCCTTCCATCGTAAACGTGCCGTTGCTTCTCACATACACGCCGCCGCCGTTGCTGGAAGCGGTATTCCTGCTTATCTCTCCGCCTTGCATCGTAAACGTGCCGTACACATACACGCCGCCGCCCCAATCTGCGGAATTGCCGGTTATGGTTCCGCCTGTCATCGTAAACGTGCTGTTGTCCACATACACGCCGCCGCCGTAGTGGGCGGAATTGCCGGTTATGGTTCCGCGTTCCATCGTAAACGTGCCGTTATCATCCACATACACGCCGCCGCCGCTGTTGGAAGCGGTATTCCTGCTTATCTCTCCGCCTTCCATCGTAAACGTCCCGTCGTACACATACACGCCGCCGCCGTAGCTGGAGGTGCTACTGCTGCCAACGGAATTGCCGGTTATGGTTCCGCCTTGCATGGTAAACGCGCTATTGTCCACATACACGCCGCCGCCCCAATTTGCGGAATTGCCGGTTATGGTTCCGCCTTCCATCGTAAACGTGCCGTTATCATCCACATACACGCCGCCGCCACTCTGCGATGCGGAATTGCCGCTTATGGTTCCGCCTTGCATTGTAAACGTGCAGCCGCTCTCCACAAACACGCCGCCGCCGCTATACTTGGCGGTGGAATTGCCGGTTATGGTTCCGCCCTGCATCGTAAACGCGCCGCCGCCCTGCACAAGCACGCCTCTTAGTTTCGCGCCCCGCACGGTCGAGCCGGCCTTCATAACGAAGGCCCCGCCCTGTACGGACACGAGGGTCTTCTCTACGCCGTTGCCGTCCAGCGTAACGTTGCCCTCCAGCGTGAGGGTTACGCCCTTGGGGACGGTAAACAGGGAGCCCCCGCCGTTGTTTATAATGATGCGGGACGTTCC